>NZ_CEYLVT010000278.1:0-8751 GCF_982860115.1 Moorena sp. | reverse complement strand
CCCCACCCCCTACACCCCACACCTCACGTCTTTGTTAAAAACCTACCCTTATGAGACACCCCACTCCCCACACCCCACACCTGACGTCTTTGTAAAAAACATACCCTTGAAAGGGTGGGGTGACAGCTTAACCGCCTGTGGAGTTTAGTAGGAGAGTGCTCAGGGTGACCCTAAAGCTAGAATTGCTGGGTATAGCGCTACGGGCAAGTAAGAAGTCAGAAGTCAGAAGTCAGAAGTAAGCTATAACACAGTTACCCACTGACCTACTGAGGCAGTAATCAATCAGTAAACTGCTTATTAATCCAGCGGCGGTAAATTTTTTGAATTGCTTTGAGTACTTTTTGACTACTCGACTGCTGAGATGGACTGCTGGGGTCGAGTAACTGCAAGCGATTCAGAAGTTTGGCTTCTTCTGTGTCTACAAGCCCATCGCTATAAATTAAGGCACTGAGGGCTTCAACCAAGCGCTGATAGTCTTCTGGACTAGGGCGATCGCCTAAATACTCTTCCACCCAACTGTAGCATTCATCTGCTGACACAGCTTTGAGTTCATACAGTAACGGTTTAATCTCTGGGTCGTCAGCAACTCCATATTCCTTGGCGACTTTATACAGATATTCCCGTTCCTCTGCTTGAACTTTACCGTCTATCCAGGCGGCACCGATTAAAATTTTGAGCAACTGTTTGACATTAGAATTTGTAACCATGACTTTATCTCTCCAGTAGGGGGGAACCGAACCAATACAGCACTTGTTGCCAATCAACCTTGAATCATCAACAGCTTGCCACGATTAGGGGAAAAGGGAAAGTGGAAAGGGAAGAGGGGGAAGAGTGGGCAGATTGGGGAGACGGGGGAGAACTTTGTCAAAAAACCGGGTTTGTTAAAACTAACTTAGTTAGACCGCTTAATCTAGGTAAGAAACCTCATTTATTTAAAGCAAATTTTTTTGTACAGAAGTGTTAACCGCTAGTATGTTACGTTTAATTTTACTTAACTAAGTTAGTTCTTCCTTACACACTTCTTTCTGTTAATGGAAATCGATACTGATTACTTAATTCAAGGGTATGCTCAAGGCTATTTCCTGATGGCAGATGATACTGGTAATTTAGGCTGGTACTCAAGCCGCGAACGTGCTATAATTCCTCTGGATGAGCGGTTTCGCTATCCTAAATCTCTGCGTCGTGTCCTAAATCAGGAACGATTTAGTGTCAGCATTAACCGAGACTTTTTAGGGGTAATGACTGGTTGTGCTGACCGTGAAACTACTTGGATTTCCCCAGAACTAAAGGAAATTTATTGGCAATTTTATAAGGCTGGATGGGCCTACAGTTTTGAAACTTGGCAGGGAAATCAACTGGCAGGAGGAATTTTGGGCATTGTAATTGGTGGAGCGTTCATTGGTGAATCGATGTTTTATCGGATTCCGGAGGGCTCAAAGGTGGCGATGGTTAAGTTGGTAGAACGGTTGCGCCATCGCAACTTTTTGCTGTTTGATGCTCAGATGATGAATTCTCACCTAGAACGGTTTGGTGCCTGTACGGTAAATGAGCAAGAGTATAGTCTGCTGTTACAGAAGGCAATAGCACAAACCTGTTCCTTTGATGAACCTATCTAACTTAGCTAGGGCTTACTTGCTCCAAATAGCTAAACCTCCTCCCCGACCTCTAGCAGCAATGCAACGGTTTTCCACCAAAAAGTAGGTGAAGAATGCTTGTTCTTTTAAGGGTTGCTCATAGAACCTTGTTTCTCGGTCTTGTCCACCTTTAATGTAACCTTGATAAAGTGTTAGACCAGATAACGATATCCTGATTTGACTAAAGTCGAAAGCTAAGATATTGGTCTTAGGATAAAACTTGGTAGGACCGGTGAGAACTATCTGAATCGGTCCAAATTGAACAGCATTTTGAACCGTTCCTTGGTCTTGAGAAGACTCTGATGGGGAGTAGGATAGGTGAATTTTGATCCACTTTGGGAGAAATCGTCCGCTACCCAAGATCACCCCTGCTCGTTGGCGCGATCGCTTTGTCCCAGTAATAAACCCTAGTCGCCAATTTCCGATCAGTTGTGAATAGGCATGGCTGACTTTGGTTTGTTTAGCTGTTGTCTCTGCCTGAAGTAGTGCCTCGACTACAGCTGATGAGGTCGGTGGTGTAACCGATGGGCTTGTTAAAAACTCAATCGCTTGGTCTAGAGCTGTATCCATTGCTAACAAATGCGTTCGCCAAGTGTGGCGCTACCTGATCAATCCCATGTCTTTAGAATCTATTACTTAGAATCTATTCCTTTCTGATCGCCAATCGCTCCTAGTATATCCTAAGGAAGCAGTGAATTAACATAATTCTCTTCAATGGTCAAGTTGAGTTTCCTCAAGGTCTTACGAGAGCGGTTCAATCTTTCCCGGTTAGCCATTAAGTATTCCCGAGTAACCATAGGTTTTTGGATCGCAATGGTTGTGGCTGGGCTTTTGGCCTTCAGTTCCCTTAAGTATGCCCTATTCCCTGATATTACCTTTCCGGTGGTAGTGGTCAATGCTCAAGTGCCATTGGAGACTGCCGTGGAAACGGAGCAGAAAGTGACTCAACGGATTGAGGAAAGGCTTTTCCCTTTGGCAGGACTCGATCAGATGGTTTCGTCAACCTACCCTGGTCGAACAGTAGTTACCCTCTATTTCGATGTGGGAACCGATCTCAACTCCTCTTCAATGGAGGTTGAAAAGACACTGTGGCAAATTCCTCTTCCTGAAGGTGCAACCTTTCAGGTCATTCCCTTCAATTTGAACGAATCCTCTGCAGTTAGCTACACCATCAAGAGTGATACTAAAGACCTGAAGCAATTAGCTGATATTGCTAAGACTAGTATTTTACCAGAGATTGCTCAACTTCCAGGAGTTCTGAAAGTCAATTTGTTGGGAGGGGGGGAAACTACGTTTACGGCTCTCAATTCTGGCTCGGAGTTGACCAAACAAGCACCAGAAATTATTAAGGAAGAACAGCAGCGAGATAATCCCGAATCTCCCATACCCATTACCCCGACTCGGATTCGCTTCAATGGACAGGAAGCTTTGGCTTTTCAGGTGATCAAAGGGGGTGATGCTAACACCTTAGATGTAGTTAGTCGGGTAGAGGAAACAGTGCAAAGACTACAAGGTAGTTTGCCAGAGGTGCAGTTAGTCTTAGCAGTGACTCAAGCTAACTATATCCGGGAAGCGACTCAATCTACTATTGATGGTTTATTACTGGCAATTGTTCTGGCAGTGTTGGTAATTTTTACTTTCTTGCGTAACTGGCGTGCTACCCTAATTACTGCCTTGGCAATTCCAATTTCCCTCCTGGGAACGGCTATCGTAATGGCTATCTATGGGTTCAATCTGGAAACCATTACTCTACTAGCTTTGGCTCTGGTAATTGGGATTATCATTGATGATGCCATTGTAGAAGTCGAGAACATTTCTCGGCACCTGGAGGCTGGGAAGTCTCCTCGACAAGCTGCTCTTGCTGCTACTAATGAAATTGGTCTGACGGTTTCTGCTTCTACTTTGACCATTGTGGCGGTATTTCTACCGGTTGGTTTAATGGGTGGTAACTTAGGACAGTTCTTTAAACCCTTTGGTCTGACGGTTTCGGCAGCAGTTCTTACCTCTTTGTTGGTTGCTCGAACCTTGTGCCCAGTGCTTGCGGTTTATTGGCTTAAACCTAGGCAGGGGAAAAGGGAAAAGGGAATAGTAAACAAGGAAAAATTATCGACAGTAGTTTTCGACTTTTGGTTGAGGTTTAATCCTAAGTACCCTGATTTGCTGCGCTGGTCTCTAGGGAATCGGAAATTTGTAGTGGGATTAGCGGTATTGAGCTTTGTGGCTGGGATTTCTCTGATTCCCCTAATTCCTCAGGGGTTTATTCCTACCCTAGACCGAGGGGAATTTATGATTACCTATAGGGCACCGTTGCCTCAGATACCTAGTGCCTCTCAATTTGGTGATTTAATTAATAATATTCTGAATTTAGGAGGGTTTGATACTAATAGTGATAAGTCAAAGCAATTAAGTAATTCAGATACTAATTCAGATACTAACAAGCAGGTAAAACCAAAACTATCAAAGTCAGGGTTTAATGGTCTATTTCCGATTCAAAGTGGGATGCAATTGGTACTGAAGCAATCTGAGCAGGTGGCTAAGCAGTTAGAAGAGGCGGTGCTGGCTTTCCCTGAAGTGGAATCGGTCTATACAGTTGTGGGGGTACAGGGTGATCCCAACAAAGGAAACCTTCAGGTCAAACTTAAAGGTAATCGCCAATATACTACTGCTCAGGTTCAGGAAAAAATGCGGGCTGCTTTGCCGAAGATCTCTGGTGTAACTACTAGTGTTGAAGATATTCAGTTTATTGAACTACCTACTCAAAAACCAGTTCAAGTTGCTTTATTGGGTGATGATTTAGAGGTGTTAGGCAATACTGCTGCAGATCTCAAAACTCGGATTGAGACATTACCAGGATTAGTGGATGTAGAGGCAACCGGTCAAAATAATCGAGGGAATAGGATTACTGAGATTGAGCATGTTAATGGTCAGCGAGGGGTTTATGTTCGTGCTAGCCTTAACCAGGGTCAAAGGTTGGGAGATGCGACTGAGGAGGTGGTAAAGCTTGCCAAATTAGTGTTGCCGGATGGTGTGAGGTTAGAACTGTGGGGGGATTCGGCTCTGAGTAGTCATGTGCTGGGGAGTTTTGCTGGCACCTTGACCTTGTCTGTTACCTGTATGCTGTTAGTGCTAATTTTGCCTTTTGGTCGATTGTTAGAACCGATGGTGGTGGGCTTGTCGTTGCCTTTATCTATTGTGGGAGCAATGCTAGCACTTCTGATCACCCAAAGTGATTTTGGCATGATTTCCCTGATTGGTCTAATTTTTTTGCTGGGACTACTTGACAAAAATGCGCTTTTGCTGATGGATTATGTTAACCAACTTCGTCGAGCTGGTTTAAGTCGCACTGAGGCAATTCTGGAAACGGGAGTGGTGCGTTTGCGACCGATTATAATGACTACTGCTTCGACAATTTTGGGAATGTTGCCCTTAGCATTGGGATTTGGCGCAGGAGCAGAATTGCGACAACCGATGGCTGTGGCAATTATTGGTGGATTGCTTACGTCTACGTTATTGAGTTTGATTGTTGTACCAGTATTGTATAGCCTGCTGGAAGATTGCTGGCTAGGATTATTGTCTGGTAAGCAATAAGAAATCGGGAAACAGAGGAGCGTGCGTCAATGGCAATCAAAGCTTTCGTCACTGGAGGAACAGGATTTATCGGTGCTCATGTTGTGCGATCGCTACTTGAAGCAGGATACTCTGTGCGAGCTCTGGTGCGCCCTACTAGCCAACTCGATAACCTCGAAGGTCTAGATATAGAAGTCGTTATTGGTGACTTGAACGATCCAGGCTTGTGCCAACTGATGCAGGGATGTCAGGTATTATTTCATGTCGCTGCCCATTATTCCCTGTGGCAAGCGGATCGAGATTTACTCTATCGTAACAATGTCCAGGGAACCCGTAATGTGCTACAAAGTGCTGGTAAAGCTGGGATTGAACGCACTGTTTACACGAGTTCAGTAGCGGCTATTGGTGTGGGTAAACCTGGGGAAATTGTGGATGAAACCCATCAGAGTCCTGTCGAGAAATTGGTTGGTGACTATAAAAAATCTAAGTTTTTTGCTGAACGGGAAGCGATCAAGGCCGCTGACTCTGGTCAAGACGTGGTGATTGTTAATCCTAGCGCTCCCATTGGTCCAATGGATATTAAACCAACTCCTACCGGAGAAATCATTGTGCGCTTCTTACAGCAAAACATCCCATTTTATTTGGATACGGGATTAAATTTTATTGATGTGCGGGATGTGGCTCAGGGTCACCTGTTGGCGTTAGACCGGGGGAAAAAAGGCGATCGCTATATTTTAGGTAACCAAAATCTATCTTTCAAATCGTTATTGGAGCAACTTGCGGAAATTACTGGATTGAGTGCGCCTCAAAAAACTGTTCCGGTCTGGCTACCGCTGAGTATGGCTTGGATTGATGAGTGCGTGTTGACTGCTTTTGGGAAAACCCCTTCTATTCCGCTCAATGGGGTGCGGATGGCACAACACCCAATGTATTACGATTGCTCGAAAGCGGTTAGAGAGTTAGGGTTACCCCAATCTTCCATTAGGAAAGCGCTCAAGGATGCTGTTGATTGGTTTAGGTAAGGGAACAGGCAAGAGGCAATAGGCAATAGGCAATAGGCAATAGGCAATAGGCAAGAGGAAACTGACAACTGCGGCAAAGTCTAGGATTGAAAGCAATTCACGAACAGTATTATTAATTAATCGGCGAGGCTGATCATAGTTCAAGCTGTGGGGTAAGCATGATTACCCTCAATGATTGGCGTTGATTATATGGTGTGAGGAAAATTATGGCAATTCAATTACAACAAGCTCTTGATATCGGAAAGTATATTGTGAGCCAGCGTCTTTTGGGTCGTAAACGCTTTCCCCTGGTGCTGATGTTGGAACCTCTGTTCCGCTGTAATCTAGCTTGTTCCGGTTGTGGGAAAATCCAGCATCCTACGGAAATACTCAAGGGCCAGCTAACTCCTGAAGAGTGCTTTGCTGCGGTGAAAGAGTGTGGTGTTCCTGTGGTTTCTATTCCGGGGGGAGAACCTCTGCTTCATCCACAAATTGACGAAATTGTCAAGGGGTTGGTGGCATGGCGAAAGTATGTCTATCTCTGTACCAATGGGTTGTTGTTAGAGAAGTATCTGGATAAATTCCAACCTTCCCCTTACCTGACTTTCAGCGTTCACTTGGATGGCTTACGGGAACGGCATGATCAGTGTGTAGACCGTCAGGGGGTATTTGATAAGGTAGTGCAGGCAATTCGAGCGGCTAAAGCTAGGGGATTTCTTGTGACTACTAACACGACGGTGTTTGAGGGAACTGATCCTAAGGAAATCCAGGAGTTCTTTGATTTCCTGGCCATGTTGGGTATTGACGGCATGATGGTTTCTCCTGGATATAGTTATGAATGGGCACCCGATCAGGAGCATTTCCTGAAGCGGGAACAGACTAAGGCGATGTTCCGGGAAATTTTAGCGCCTTTCAAGGCTGGGAATAAAACCTGGAATTTTAACCATAATCCTTTATTTTTGGATTTCCTGATGGGGGAGAAAGATTACGAGTGTACCCCTTGGGGAAGTCCTAGTTACAGTGTTTTGGGGTGGCAAAAGCCTTGCTATTTGTTAAATGAAGGGCATTATTCCACGTTTAAGGAATTGCTGGAGCAAACGAATTGGGATCAGTATGGTCGCGCTAGTGGTAATCCTAAGTGTGCCGATTGTATGGTTCATTGTGGGTATGAGCCGACGGCGGCTATGGATGCGTTTCAGCCCCAGAATATGGTTCGTGCGATGGGTAGTGTTTTAGGAGGAGTATGAACCTGAACAATTTCCCAGACCATAAAGCTGGCGCTAGTTACTAGCTCTGAGTAGTGATGGATTGGAAAGCTTGGCAAGATAGGCAAGGTCAACTTTAGCACCATTAATGCGATCGCATTAATCTGAGGCGCACGAATAAATGCGATCGCTTTAATCTCAGACCCACGAATAAATGCGATTGGCCGTAGGCCACGCTTCGCGATCGCATTGATCTGAGCTTTCTGATTGTTGATTAAATTGACCTTGAAATCAACTTTAAGGTCATAATGCCTGTAGCGATAATGCTAATTCAGGCTTTAGTTAAAGCCCTACAAAGACTCTACGCAGATGGAATTACCGAGAGCTCTGGTATCCTCAGGACGGATTTTGCAACCATAACCTGGACCATCCATGGAACCACTATCGTGTAAACGCATGATGTGCCAAGGACCCACTTGAGGGTTGTTGCAGAGTGTATCTTGGTTACTTACTGCATCTGAATAGGTAGCGAGGGTGTAGCCATCGGGACAGTAGCCATCTTTATTAGTAATTGTGGCGTTCAGTTGCTTGCATACTGCATTGCCCAACTGTCGAGAATCCTCGCCACGAACTTTGCAGTCGTAGCCAGGACCATCCATGGAGCCACCATCAGCAAGGCGAGCAATAGACCACTCAGTCAAAGTGCTGCAGATTTCGCTTCGATTTTTCACAGCTTCATCTACAGTTACGTAGATATAACCTTGAGGACATGTTTCCCCTGAAACCTCTTGAAAGCCGGGCGCAGCGATGGCAGATTGTACGTTAAATGCCATACCAATTAAAGCAAGGCAAAGGGCTAAGCCTAGTGCTTTGATTTTTATTAACATTGTTTTCTCTTAGGTTTATTTCAATTGAGTTTAGAGCTTAGTAGGTCGATTTTTTTAACCTTTAGCTTTAACTCAGGCTCTACTCTAACCAAACTCTCTGGAAAAAGCCAAACTCTAATTGATATAGTTTTCTTATGCTAAGATAATTTTGTTTAAGTAATTCTTATCCAAAGTGTTGTATCTCTCTCACACCAAACTCTCTGGAAAAAGCAAAATTGTAATTGATATAGTTTTCTTATGCTAAGAGGATTTTGCTTAAGTAATTCTTATCCAAAATCTTATATATTTGTGATGTGGATAGCAAAAAAAGCAATTTGTCAAGCCCTCTTACCAAAACGTCACGGTCTTGCTCTGATAACCTGTGGGCTTGATATCGTGACAGCTCCTACACTGACCTTAGAGGTTCAGTGTAGGCTTCCCAGCCAATCCGGGCATCCCTTAGGAGGCGCTGGGCTTT
>NZ_CEYLVT010000277.1:0-8753 GCF_982860115.1 Moorena sp. | reverse complement strand
ACTCCCTACTCCCTACTCCCTACTCCCTACTCCCTACTCCCTACTCCCTGTTCCCATTGCTATACGACCTTCACGTTTAACCCGTAGATGAGATTGCCACAAAGACCAAACTCCAGCCAGATTACCTGTAATTTCCAAGCAGATTAGGGAGATCGGATAATTGCTCGAACCTTTTAGCCGTTCAAAGATGCGCCATAAATGAGCAAGTGGCAATCCCAGCACTATTTGCACCAATCCTCGCCAATCCCCATCTTCTAGTAATGTGGTGAGATTGTAAGCAACATGACCTTTACTGTAGTTGTAAAGCTGACGATGTAGCGCTGTCATTTCAGTGCGATGCTTATGCCAGACATAAGCGTTTGGCTCATAGACCAGGGTGTAGCCAGCTTTAAGTACCTTATAAAATAAGTAAGTATCTTCACCAACTCCTGAAGGCATACCAGCACCGAGGACTTCGTTCATCAGGCCAATCTTCGGATGACGAAAGATACTGCTAAGAAAAGCAACATTAGCCGTTGCTCCTAAGGTCCAAGTTGGTACAGGCTTGTAGAAAAAGGATTCAAACCAATCTCCATTAACCTCCACCTGTTCAAAGCCCCGTCCCAAGCCGCCATAATTTTCAAAACACTGCTGGGCATTGGTTTCCAACTGTAAGGGCAAAACATTACCTGTGACAATCATTACATCCGGTCTAGCAAAAGGAGCGATTAGCTTTTCTAACCAATCTGGTGGTACAGTAACATCATCATCTATCGTAACCACGATATCGCCGGTACTAGCAACAACGCCAACATTGCGAGCATAAGCTGATCCCTGACGGGATTCACTAACTAAAATAACATCAGGAAACTCAGCAACCACTGGTGGAGTCCAACCAGAAGCGGGATGATTATCAACTACAATAATTTCCAATTGTCGAGTAGACTCTTGGGCAACTAGGCTCGACAAACACTTCCGCAAATCTTGGGGTCGGTCATAGGTAGCGATGATAATAGAAACTGGTATAGTCTTTGGTAAACAGGTTAGTAAATCAGTCTCTTTTTCCTTGGATTTATAGTGATTACTTAAGATAGATAGTGCTTGATTATGATAGTAATCCCTACTGAAGTTAACGTCTACTTGCAGCAGCTTATGACCAAACTGATTGACAATAACTTCAATTAAGCGATTCTTGCTAATCCCTCGATCAGGGTTAGCAATATCAACGCTACCTAAAAGGTGATCATGCCATTTTACAAAGACTCGTACTGATGAATACTCTTTTACATCAGTTAATGCCTGTAAAGGTTCCCCTAGATCCACAGTCCGCACTGCCATACCTGGATTGGTTTTAATCTTTGGGATGTCTTCCTTAGTCAGAGCAGGAAAAATAGGGTCAGAAAAAATTGGGTAGGGATCACTATTTATATCAACTTCTGTTTCTCGTTCTTGGTTACCGAAAGATTGAGTAATCTCAGCAGCAGTGTGGCGAGCTTTGTGATAGCGAGTTAAACCAGTGAAGCAGCCTTTGAATTCAGCCAGAATTAAATCCCGTGGGAAGCGAGTGGGGTTTTTGAAATCAAGACACAGACGTCTTAAATTCCAATAGACTATCCACCACAGCAAAAGCAAGAAGAAAGAAACACACTCATCTGGATAGGCAAAGACGCTACGGATAGCGTAAGAAAACAGACCAATACTGTTATTAGTAATTTGCGTACGCAACTGAGCATAATTCCGTCGATGTCGATGGCGCACTATGGCACTAGGCTCATAGACCAGAGTATGTCCTTCCTTAAGCACCCGGAAAAACATTTCTAAATCACCACCACCATTAGTGACAGTACCCACATCCAAGGCAGGGTCAAAGAAACCAATATCATCAAAGACTGAGCGGCGATAAGCCATGTTTGCCCCTGTACCGAATTCTCCAGTACCTAGGAGTCTCCAATGGATTTTGTTGCCTCGATTAACCTGATACCATTTACGGCTCATGCCTCGCCCGAAGCCACCATACATTTCAAACAGCACTTGTGTTTCGGTTTCCAATTCATAAGGCACAACTAACCCAGTCACTGCCATAACGTCAGGATGTTTAATAAACACTAGCGCTAATGCTTTTACCCATGCTGAATCAACTACTACATCATCATCAGTATAGGCAATAATGTCTCCTTTAGCTTCAAGAACAGCTCTGTTTCTCGCCCAATCTAAACCCGGACGAGGTTCACAGATATAACGAATATTAGCATAAGTTTCTACCAGTTTTTTGGTGCTATCATTGGTGGGAGCATTATCAACAACTACAATATCTAAGTAAGGATAATCGAGTTGCTTGATAGCGTCTAAACATAAAGCAAGATTAGCAGTGCGATCGCGAGTACAAACCGCAACTGTTACTAACGGCAACTTGCCCTTATACTCCGGTGGTGGCACATCAAACAAATCCTCAAGACACAAGCTTTCCCGTCCGAGAGGTAAGGATAATCCATTGTACAAAAGACGATTGATAATCGTCTCGCTATGGTCTTCCAGAATACGTTTACTTAAGGTTTGTGCTGTGCAGTGACCATTAGTAATCGGTGCTTTAACATATCCAATTGGCGCACCATGGAAGCGAAGCAGTCCTTGCACTGCCATATAGCCATCCAAACCATCAAGAGTAGTCAGGGGGCGGCTCAACTCAATGTCTACTACTTTGATTGGATAAAGCATAATCGAAAATATTTTATATCATCAGCAGTGAACGGTGTAATAAATTTCCAAGCAAGAGCTTGAAATATAGACTACCTCGGCGTTTCGTTAAATCCGCATAACTGACTGATAAACCCGGTTTATTAACATAATTCTCAGATTTAATCTTAGTGATCATTCTAAATACGCTTTTAATGAACAAGATATACAACCCATAGCGAAAAATAGGGGTAATAAAATCCGCTTTCAAAGCTTGAGATAGCCAAAATAATGTACTGCGATCGCTACTACACTGACTACTTTGTCGTGCCAAATACATATAAAAACTACTCTTAGACAATCGATAAAGTGCTGCTGGAATCTCTGGATGCCTTTGTTGAACGTCACGTAGCATCAAACCATGAGACTTAGCCATTTGGCTGTAGTCGCGAGACATACTACTAACAATCTTGCGATAGCCAATCATAAATTCCGGCACAACAGCAAATTCATAATGTTCTGCAATTCGCAGATAGAGCTCCCAATCTTCACACCCCTGAGCCTGTTGTGCTTTCAATTGACAGTTGTAGCCACCGACGGTTTCAAAACAACAGGCGCGAATCACAGATGCACTAGCATTGCCTAAAAAGTTATGACATACCAGAGTTTTATAAACCTTTCCTTCTATACTTGAGGCACGGAAATCTCCAGTCAGTGAATTTTCGGCATCAATATCCGCCGACCAAGCATAAACCAACCCTACCGATGGCTCTGTTGCCAAGAAGCGTTTAACTTGCTTTTCTAAATTTTGCGGATACCAAATATCATCAGCATCCAGGGGAGCAATATAATCTCCCTTAGCGTTTTTAATCCCTAAATTACGAGCAGCAGCCACCCCTAAATTTGGTTGTTGTAGTAAAATAACACGCTGATCGTCCTCAGCAATAGATTGAACAATCTCAGCTGTGCGGTCTTGAGAACCGTCATCTACCACTATCACTTCCAGGTTTTTATAGGTCTGAGAAAGAACAGACTGTAATGTGATTTCAATAAACTGCTCTGTATTATAGGCAGGGATAATCACTGAAACCAGTGGTAAGCTATCAACTGTTTTAACAACCGACATTTGGTGATTTAAATTTTATAGTTATACTTTCCACAGGGATAAACTGAGCTTTTAATTTAGCTATCAGCATTTAGCTATATCAAATGGGCTGACTTCCGCTGACTGCTGATAGCGGATGCCTGACTGCTCAACCTGTAGACACAACCTCTATTACAAGTACAGAGTTACTCAGTCAATTCAGGACTTTTTGAAAACAAAATCTCTATTAGTGATTATTCGGTAGTTTTGTTAAAGCCAATCAAGGGGTTAATTAAATTTATTATAAAGTGAGTTTTTTGACTAAAATAATGTTATACTATTCGAGGGTATTGTTGAGATGCAGAGTAACGATTTAATCTCAAAATATCAATCAGTAATTGAAGGTAAATTCTCTAAAGAATGGTTGACTCTGCTAAACTAACTATCTCCGTCATCATCCCCGTATACAACGGAGGCGAAGACTTTCAGCAATGTCTTGCCAAACTATCTCAAGCTGAACCCCCTCCCGATCAAGTGATTGTAGTAGCTGATGGCGATACTGATGGCTCATGGCGTCTAGCCCAAGACTTTGGAGCCACGGTAATTCGATTGCCCACAGCAGGGGGTCCGGCTAAAGCCCGAAACCTGGGAGCGAAAGCAGCACAAAGCGATATCCTGTTCTTTATAGATGCTGATGTAGCAATCTATCCGGATACTATTGGTCAAGTGGTGAAAATCTTTAACAATGAACCTAATTTAACCGCTTTAATTGGTTCTTATGACGATGCTCCCGGTGCTGCTAATTTCCTTTCCCAGTACAAAAATTTACTCCACCACTACACTCACCAAACTGCATCTGAACAAGCATCTACTTTCTGGGGTGCCTGTGGCGCAATCCGTCGTGACATCTTTCTTGCCATGGGTGGCTTTGAGGAAAATTATCGTCAACCCTGTATTGAAGACATTGAGTTAGGCTATCGACTCAAGGAAAAAGGTTACAGGATTAAGCTGTGTAAGACTCTACGGGTGAAACATCTCAAGCGCTGGGGCATAATTTCTCTGCTTAGAGCTGACTTTTTCTACCGCGCCTTGCCCTGGACTGCCGTAATTTTAAAGGTTCGCGACGCAAGTCCGGAAAACTGTGGTGAGTTTATCAGTGACTTGAACCTAAAACTGTCTAGTCGTATTAGTGTAGTGTTGATCTATGCTCTACTAGGTGCTTTAGTTACAGCTTATTGGTGGTCTAGTACTGTGATTGCTATTGCTACCTGTGTGTTTAGTCTCGCCCTGCTAGTACTCAACAGACCTGTCTACCAATTCTTCTATCAAAAGCGTGGTTTACTATTCACTATACGAACCGTTCCATGGCACTGGCTGTATTACTTTTACAGCGGACTTGCGTTTGCCATTGGTATAGTTCGTCATTGGTTTAAAAAGTACATAAAAACTCTGATAGGCTTGCCTAATATATCAGGCTTAAATCATTATTGAAGCCTGATATATTTATATTTTATAAATATAAAAAATCTGAACAATAACAGTTAATATTAACTGTCAAAATAACGTTAAAATAACGTTAACTATAAGGTTGAATTTTAGGGTTAACCTAGACTTGCGATCGCTATGGAATAAAAATCGATATTCTCTTACTAAGCACTCACCACTAACGCACTCACCACTGACGCACTATTTTTAATCAATGGAACATTATCCCGTAGTGATTACAGGGGCAGGACCGGCTGGTCTTACTGCTGCCTATGACCTGGTTAAACAAGGCATTAAACCTATCGTTCTAGAAAAATCCAATAAAGTCGGTGGTATTGCTCGCACCGAAGTCTACAAAGGCTATCGCTTCGATATTGGTGGTCATCGCTTCTATACCAAAGTAGAAGCAGCGCATCAACGTTGGCAAGAGGTTTTAGGGGAAGACTTTATCAAAGTTCCCCGCATGTCACGGATTTATTACCAGGGGAAATTCTACGACTATCCCCTCTCAATTTTTAACACCCTATCGAATCTAGGCATCATTAACAGTCTGATTATTTTGCTCAGCTACTTCAAAGCAAAAATCAAGGCAAAATTGCGACCTTGGCGTGAACCTGAAACCTTTGAAGAGTGGGTAAGCGATCGCTTTGGTCGTCGTTTATACAGACTATTTTTTAAAACGTATACGGAGAAAGTCTGGGGCATACCCTGCGATAAAATTCAAGCAGAATGGGCAGCACAGCGTATTCAAAAATTATCTCTAAAACGAGCAATTATCAATGCTTTGTTCGGAAGTCAAAATAGCAAAAGCTTGATTAAGGAATTTGATTACCCCATACTTGGACCAGGGATGATGTGGGAAAAATTTCAGCAAGCAGTAGATAATCAAGGTGGTCAGGTAAGACTGAATACTGTAGTCACTAGTATTCAACGAGATGGTAATCATATCAAAAGTATTACTGCTTTGCAGGATGAAAAAACTATCTGTATCTCTGGAGACCATTTCATCTCTAGTATGCCAGTAACAGCACTGGTTCAAAAATTCGACCCACCTCCCCCACCAGCGGTAATCCAAGCAGCAAAATCCCTATCTTATCGAGCTTTTATTATTGTAGCACTCATTATTGATGCTAAAGATCTATTTCCTGATCAGTGGATTTATATCCATAGTCCAGAGGTGAAAGTGGGTCGCATCCAAAACTTTAAGAATTGGAGTCCAAAAATGGTATCGGATCCTAGCAAGACCTGTCTGGGTTTAGAATACTTCTGTAATGAGGGAGATGAAATCTGGAATCTATCTGAGAGCAAATTGCTGGATTTAGCTACCCGTGAATTGGCGAGTTTAGGTCTGGCTGATGCCAAGGCTGTAGAAGATGGTACTGTGTTGCGCCAACCTAAAGCTTACCCAGTTTACGACCGTGATTATCGTCAGCATTTACAAGTGATTCAAGATTTTTTAGCAGACTTTGATAACCTACAAACCATTGGACGTAATGGGATGCATCGCTACAACAATCAAGACCATTCGATGTTAACAGGAATGTTAGCAGTTAAGAATTTACTGGGAGAAAATCATGATCTGTGGGAGGTAAATACTGAACGGTCTTACTATGAAGAATTTACCACAGAAGAGTTAAAGCAAAAACAGGATTCAGTAGAAGACTCAGTTTTTCAGCCTGTATAGGCTATTGACATGTTCTACTTCATCACGACTTGGAATTTTCTACTTATTCCTTGCTACTTGATCGGAACTGCTGTACTGAATGTACTGCAAGCGGATTCCTTTAAACGAGTTAGCGATCGCATTATTGCAGCAGTGTGGTTGGGCATCGTTGTGCTGTCCATTGCACTGCTAGCAACCTCCCTAGTATTTCCCCTCAATTCCTGGGTAGGCTGGTGTACCGCTGCTAGTCTGAGTTTATTGTCTCTGACATCACAACCTACCCGCCATGAAATTGCTAATCTATGTTTCATGCTGTTTCCCAACTTAGCCTTGGGATTGTTGACCTTAGAATTTGGTGTCGCAGCATTCACCAGCCGACAAGTAACTTGGCTTGACACAGGTCTCTATCACTATGGAGCTATCCGATGGTTGTCTGAGTATGGAGCAGTGCCAGGTATCGCCCTGCTCCTTCAGCAGCTTGGTTTTACCTCATCGTGGTTTGCTCTCGCTGCTCCGTTTAACCCTCCAATTTTCGATGCTCAAGTTAGTGCCATCACCAATGGCTTTGCCTTTCTTCTGGCAATAGTACACTTTCTGATTGCTTTAGCTCAACTATTCACCAATCAAGCACAGCTCAGTGACTGGTTTATCGTCATCTGCTCATTGATTGTACTTCCTGTGTTAGTCCTATCTACTATGATGTCAGATATTCTGGTATCTCCATCGCCAGATATCCCAGTAATTTTGCTGACTGTAATCATCGCTTGGGCAATGTTAATCATTGCTCACCATCGCTCATCATCCGTAACTCAGGATGAAAACTATAGTTTTAAAAATAAATTTAAGAATAAATTTTACGATCCATTTATCCCACTTATTTTAGCAGCTGGAGCTGTAACCATAAAGCTTACTTCTCTACCTCTATTATTAATATCAGTTATTTTTTATAGTGTTTTCAGTAGGTTTTGTATAAAACGACTAGTGATAGGTGCTGTCATCACTACTTTACTCTTATCACCGATGTTCGCTGTCAATATCATCACCTCTGGTTGCCCAGTTTTTCCCTCATCATTCTTATGTCTGGATTTACCCTGGTCTTGGACAGCAGAAGAAGCTAAAGCAGTTGCTGAGAACACTCGCGTTTGGGGAATATGGTTTGACTCACCTCCACAAAATATTCCTCCCTGGCTTTGGAAATTTGTGCTTTGGTTGATTTCTAGTACTCTAAATCAAATCGCTACTGGAATAATTTTAATTTCAATTTTATTGACTATCTCTATTCTACGAACATCAATCAATCATCGCCTTTGGGGTTTGATTTGGGTATTAGGCTTAGCCATTTCAGGAACCATATTTATGATGCTTTATGCTCCTGTAATCAGACTTGGATTAGGATATATAATTATTATCCCTGCTTTATATATTACTATATTTTTTTACAAAAAAAATGGTAATGTAAATTTACTGATAAGCAAAAAAAAACCGGTATCAAAGATATGGAAAATTAGTCCGATATTTAGTATAACTAGTTATTTAGCTTTGGCTGTTATCACCTTAGTTATTGTTCTGAATCAAAAAACTCACTATCGACTGATTCTCCCTCCCCAGATGATGAGGTCAGATTTAGTCAAAAAACAAGTCAATGGTATTAATTATTTTTCTCCACAAGATATCTCTCCAGAAGAGCATGAGCTATGCTGGTCTGCTAAACTACCTTGTGCATTTGAACTAGAAGATAATATCAAACTTCGCGATCCAAACCGTGGTATTAAAGGTGGTTTTATAAAAGTAAAAAGGGAACAGGGAACAGGGAACAGGGAATAGGGAATAGGGAATAGGGAATAGGGAATAGGGAATAGGGAATAGGGA
>NZ_CEYLVT010000276.1:0-8763 GCF_982860115.1 Moorena sp. | reverse complement strand
GGTACCAACAGGCTGAACCCTTGTTAACCCAAGCCTTGAAGATGAGCAGACGGTTGCTGGGGGAGGAACATTCTTCTGTGGCATTAAGCCTGAATAATCTGGCGGTACTCTACAAATCCATGGGAAGGTACCAACAGGCTGAACCCTTGTATACCCAAGCCTTGAAGATCAACAGACGGTTGCTGGGGAACGAACATCCTTATGTGGCAACCAGCCTGAATAATCTGGCGGTACTCTACAAATCAATGGGAAGGTACCAACAGGCTGAACCCTTGTATCACCAAGCCTTAGAGATGAGGAAACGGTTGCTGGGGAACGAACACCCATCAGTGGCAACCAGCCTCAATAATCTGGCGGTACTCTACAAATCCATGGGAAGGTATCAACAGGCTGAACCTTTCTATACTAAAGCCTTGGAGATGAACAGACGGTTGCTGGGGGCAGAACACCCATTGGTGGCACAAAGCCTCAATAATTTGGCTGTTCTACATGAAAGTCAAGGAAACATTCAGCAAGCCCTAGAGTTTCTCGAAGCGGGATTAGACATCCAAGAACTCAATCTAGAACGTAATCTCGTCGCTGGTGCTGAAAAGCAAAAACGAGAGTACATCAAAACTATCTCTGGCACAAGGGATGGAGCTATTTCTCTACACCTAAACTCAGCTGGTGATGATGAAAGAGCAGCTGGTCTAGCGTTAACAACTATACTACATCGCAAAGGTCGTTTACTGGATTTCTTGACCCATAGTCAGCAACTGTTGCGTAAACGCTTAGATTTCCAAAGCCAAAAATTACTAGACCGACTCCAAGATACTCGCACCCAACTCGCTAACCTCACTTACAACCGACCAGAGAATCTTCCCCTTGAAGAATATCGTAATCAACTGGATGAATTAACGAATCAGGAACAGGAACTAGTCGCAAAAATTAGTCGGCGCAGTCGTGAATTTGCCCAAATCAATCAACCAGTCACCATCGAAACCATTCAACAACTGATTCCATTAGATACCGCACTGGTAGAATTTGTAGAGTACAAACCCTACAATCCCCAAGAGGATAGTTTTGGTAATCCCCGTTATGCCGCCTATGTACTCCGTTCTAAAGGCGCACCCCAAGGCATGGATTTAGGGGAAGTAGATGCTTTGAAACCTCTGTGGAAAACACTTGAAGAATCCCTTCAAACCGTATATCATAGCACCCCTAAGGTAAAACGAGCAGCCCGCAATCTGGATGAGAAACTGATGGCGAAAGTTCGTCCTTTGTTGGGAGATAGCCGCAGGATTTTATTGTCTCCAGACGGCTTCCTCAACCTAATTCCTTTTGAAGCTTTAGTAGATGAAGACAACCGGTATTTAGTAGAAAGCTATGGGTTTACCTACCTCACTTCTGGTAGGGATTTACTGAGATTATCTAATCCCAATCCCAAGCTCACCCAACCAGTGGTTTTGGGAGCACCAGATTTTGAGAATTCCGCTCAAACTACTGCCCTTGGGGAGGAAAACCAGCTAGTAGCAACCCGCAGCTTACGTGACTTTAATCCTTCGGAGTTGAGCTTATCGCCTTTACCTGGTGCTCTTGAGGAAGTAAAAGCGATCGCAAAGATGCTGGATGTGGAGCCGTTGTTGGGTGCTCAAGCTAATGAAGCAGCATTGAAACAAGTTACTCGTCCCACAATACTACATATCGCTACCCATGGTTTTTTCAAAGAAATACCTGATTCGGAAGAGTTTACTAATGGGGATAATGCCTTACTTAGCTCATGGTTAGCATTAGCAGGAATTAAGAACAACAAGCCAGACAATGATCTAGAAGATGGCATCTTTACAGCCTTAGAAGCAACGGGATTAAATTTATCAGGTACAAAGCTAGTGGTGTTATCAGCATGTAATACAGGTTTAGGTAATATCAGTGCTGGCGAGGGAATATATGGATTGCGTCGAGCGTTGGTAATTGCCGGGTCAGAAAGCCAAGTCATTAGTTTATGGACAGTGAATGATGAGGCTACGAAGTATCTAATGGTGTCTTATTATCAAGGATTGCAGGATAACCAAGGGCGTTCTGAGGCTTTGCGAAGGGTTCAGTTGCAAATGCTAGGAAGTCCAGAGTATAACCATCCGATTTATTGGGCGAGTTTTATTCCTTCTGGTAATTGGCGCTCTATGGGTGGGGAGTAGGGAATCGGGAGTCGGGAGTCGGGAGTCGGGGTAAGTCTTCAGCCATCAGCTGTCAGCAGTCAGCTTTATGAATTCTGACAGGCATCTTGGTGGAACTGGCATCTTGCCAGTTTCCTGCCACAACACAACCTTCAACCCTCTAACCTTCAACCATTCCCTCCTCCCGGTCAACCCTAAGATTCTTTATTCATAAGATCACCTAGATCAAAAACAATCACGAAATTAGCATCAGGCATAAGCCTTTTCAGAGCTTGCATATGCCCCTCCGCATTGGAACGGTTGCGGAACCGACGAACAACAACCCGTTGCATTTTGGGCAACAGCCGAACGATTGCCCACGGATGTAGGCGATGTGCATAAGTCATAATAAATCATGTCCTTTTCATAAGGGATTTAAAGCCAGCCCGGTGACTGTGGGAAATCTTGAGGCTGGCTTTTGTCATGGAACATTGCTAGTGTTTGATGACGTGATTTTATTATAACAAAAAAATAAACTTATATTATAACATATTTTTAGAACTTTTGTTACAACTTTTTTAGGCAGCAGGGAATCGGGAGTCGGGAATCGGGAATCGGGAATCGGGAATCGGGAGTCGGGAAGCGCTCGAAATGGGTAGTGCCGTAACGCAACACCAGGTCAAACAGCATGCATTGAGATGCACCCTTTGGCGATAACCTCTAGATTTCAGCGGAATTGGTTATGGTAAAAGAGTATAAAATTGTGACATTTATAACATTTATGATATTTTTTTATGGTGCTCTGTAGTGTAATAATTCAGCTGATAGCTGAAGGCTGATAGCTGAACGCTGACGGCTGACAAGATAACTAAAAAAGGAAAAGAAAACGCTGACTAGTCAATCAATTTGCTGATCAATCTCATGCTACCGGAGTTGATATTACCCATCACCAAGCCCTTACAATATAGATACTCACCGGTATGATACTATTAAAAAAAATACTGGTATTATTGTGTTGAAATCCTTGACTCTATCTGTTTTTGTGATCGCCAAGAGCCAAGGAGGTCTAGATATTCTACTGAACCCCTTTGAGCTTTATACCTTACCCCTCCAGCAGTGGATTACTGCTGCGGTGAATTTCCTGGTTGACAATTTTCGTCCCTTTTTTCAAGGGATTAGTCTACCGATTAGCATCACCCTGGAGAGTATAGAATGGCTGTTGCTATCGATTCCTCCATTAATTTTACTGATTCTGATTGCCTTGATAGCATGGCAACTGGCTGGTGGCAGAATTGCTATTTATAGCGTTGCTGCTCTGAGCTTGATAGGGTTTTGCGGAGCCTGGGAGCAAGCCATGGTATCTCTTTCCCTAGTAGTAACGGCTGTAGTGTTTTGCATGGTGATAGGCATCACTGTCGGTATTGCCTGTGCTAGTAGCGATCGCATTGAGAAAGTGCTGCGACCCCTGCTCGATGCCATGCAAACCCTACCGTCATTCGTCTATCTTGTCCCAGTAGTGATGTTGTTTGGCATTGGTGCAGTGCCTGGAGTAATGGCAACCTGTGTCTTTGCCATACCCCCCCTGATTCGCTTGACTAACCTAGGAATTCGGCAAGTGTCTACAGAAGTTGTCGAAGCTGCGATCGCATTTGGCTCAACCCCGACACAAATGTTATGGGAAGTCCAAATCCCCCTAGCCATGCCAACTATTTTGGCTGGAGTCAACCAAGCCATCCTCTTAGCCTTATCCATGTCGGTAGTAACCTCCATGATTGGTGTAGGAGGACTTGGACAGATGGTATTGCAAGGACTAGGTCGGGTGAATGTGGGATTAGCTGCTGTGGGAGGATTGAGCATCGTTCTAATCGCAGTAATGCTGGATCGGATCACTCAGATAGTCAGTCAAGGCAACAACCAAATCCCTTGGTTGCAACGAGGACCAATTGGTTTGGTGCGCTCTTCGAGTGGTCAACAACTGGCTTGGGCTACTGTTGGAGCAACCATTTTACTAGCACTCCTGGGTTTTATCACTTTGCAACAACCCTCCCAAGCCCAAGTAACCACAGACTCTAATCTAGCCATGCCTGGTAAAGGGGTGAGTGTACAATCGGTTTATAGTAGCTTGCAAGAAGAACAATTCCAAACCGACATTGTAAACATCGGTCTGGAAAAACTTGGTTACACTATCAAACAGCCAAAACAAATTGAATACGTCACCGCACACTTAGCTTTAGGCAACGGCGACCTAGATTACACTGCTGTTCATTGGGATATTGGTCATAGACCCTTTTTTGAACAAAGTGGTGGTGAACAGAAGTTAGAACGAATTGGAGTAATCACCTCTGATCTCTGGCAAGGTTATCAGATTGATAAAAAAACTGCTGATAAATACAACATCACTAACTTAGAGCAACTCAAAGACCCAAAAATCGCTAAACTCTTTGACTCAGATGGTGATGGTAAAGCCAATTTGATTGGCTGTAATTCCGGTTGGTTTTGTGAAATTATGATTGAGCATCACATTAAAGCATACGGACTCCAAGACACCGTTGAGCAAGACCAAGGAACCTACTCCGCCTTAATTGTAGATGCCATTACTCGCTACAACCAAGGACAACCAATCCTCTACTACACTTGGACTCCCATGTGGATGGCAGCAGTGTTAAAACCAGATCAAGATGTAGTCTGGCTAGAAGTTCCCTTCACTGATCTACCAGAATCACAGAAAGACTTGACCGCAAAAGATACCTCGGTAAATGGAAAAAATCTGGGATTTGCCATTGATCGAATCCGAATCGTAGCTAATAAGAAATTTGTGTCTGCTAACCCAGCCGCCAAGCGCTTGTTTGAATTGATTCATATTCCCGTTCAGGATATCAATGCCCAAAATGAATTACTCAACAACGGTGAAGATAGCTCAAAAGATATCCGTCGCCATGCCGAAAAATGGATTGAAAACCATCAAGACCTGTTTGATAGCTGGGTCGAAGAAGCTAGAAATGTTTAATAAGCCATCAGCCGTCAGCTTTCAGCTTTCAGCTGTCAGCTGTCAGTAAATTTTGCGTAGTGGACCGACACATCATTAATGGTGCAATAAGCGTAGGTTGGGTTGAAGAATGAAACCCAACACTAGTAGGGTGTGTTAGGGGTGGGCTCGCCCTGATTTTATGCCTTAAGCCACCATTGAAATAGCCCACCCCGTAACGCACCACCGGATAAAACAATAAAACTGAAATATTCCGATGCGATCGCTTTTCGATCGCATTTTTAGTAAGCTCATTCAAATTGTCTATTTTTGAGTCTGCGGGAAAAACTCCAAAACCCCTCCCCTGCTACTCTTTTTAACTATTCCGTTGTGAATCTGGTCGAGATTTAGCTCTCATATCGCCACAACCGCACTCTCTAAAATTACCTCAACTTAAACTTTACCTGAAAAGGTGTTTGTAAAAAAATATTAACAATAATTGACAAACACCCTCTAAGCTTCTTTTTTACCTTATAATAGTGATATCGGAATAGTAAAGTAAATCCACTCATGAACAAGTCCGTTTGTACTACTGAAGCCGCTTCTCTCTTAGGTATTTCTTCTCGACGCTTGCGTCAACTCCTCAATGATGGTCGCGTCCGGGGTGCTTATAAAAGTGGAAAATTCTGGATTATTCCCCTGTTCAACAATCTGCCCCAAATCATAGAAAAGAAGCGTGGACCAAAAGGCAAATGGCGTACTACTCGTCCTCCTGCTATGGCCAAAATCAATGTCAATCGCAATCGCATTGGCAGCAACAATCACAAAAGTCCCGAAGAGCGTCAGCCAGTGATTTCAGTAAAACGAAGCGGTGACAATCTATACGGCAATCAAGTCGAAATCCTTGGTCCTTGTCGGATTGTCTATCAGCCCGATAAACCACTCAGTTGTGGCGCTCGTCTGTGGATCGAAACCTTCAGTGATATCCATTTTATTGGTGGCAGTTTTCCCGCTACTGCCTAATGCTCACAAGCAAAATTAAATCACAGCGTTTCTCGCTGTTATGAGGTACAGTCTTCTGTGAAGTTGATTTCCTGTCTTGATGCAACGCATCGCTATTCCCGATTATCTCTTCCTGATTCCCGATTCCCGATTCCCGATTCCCGATTCCCGATTCCCTTTACTATACTGAACAGGAGCAAAAGGATAGTTCCGACTAATCCCAGATGAGACGGTAATATAAAAAACGCGCTATTAGAAAAAATAATTAAATTCACACAAATCGATATCGGAATAGAAGTGGTCAGTAATCCTAGAGCAAATTCCGTATCAAATGTCGGGTGAGTACGCCGATGTTTCTCTTGGTCGAGCATATTAATCTGGGAAGCGTACAACAACGGCCACAAACTCAATCCGCTTTGGGGTAAAACTACAGCTAGTAACATTTCTGCTAATGTATCTGGTTTAAACAAAATCAGTACTGCTGCGCTAAACCAGAATCCTGCTGCTGAGCGAACCAGTAAAATTAGTAAAATTTTCCGTAATTGTAAGGTTTTCGGCTTGAGAGAAATCCCTACAAAAAACAAAATCATGGGAGTAGTGCAAGCAGCTAACCGTTCCAGAGCCTGCAACACTATTTCTGGGATAAGTGTTTTACCTAGATTTAATGCTCCTATGGACAAACCCAGTAACAACGCCAAATTTGCTGGTTCTTGGATCAGAGTGAATCCAATCGTTTTGAATTTGCTGAACTTGATGTGGGCAGTATCAACACTTCGTTGGTGTAGATACATCCCTAAAGCATAAAGACCGATTAGCACAAAACATTTATTACCGACATCTACTAATCCAGCTAGAGCTAGTCCTTGCTCACCTAAAAATTCCTGAGTAAACGGATAAACTGTTAAACCAGGAGCTAAAGACGCAAACATCAATATCAACGAGCGGGCTTTAGCTTTTTCTTTGCTAGGAATTACCAAACCTGTTAATAACCATCCAATTCCTAACAAGAAGAAATTAATAGCAAGTCCGAATAGCGGTAGCGAGAGTAAACCTTGACTGATATCAATTTTGATCGTGGATAGGAATAGAGCCGCAGGCAGTAAAGCATTGATAATTAAGGTTTTAATAGCACCAACTGCTACAGGTTTTTGAAATTTCCCTTTCAGGGCATAACCAATAGCAATGAAAAGCACCAGGGGAATGACTTTATCAATAGCCAAAGTCCTTAACCTTTACCGGATTTAACAGTGTCTTGACCCAGCAGTACCAATTCTTGATGCAAATCATCGTAAAATCCCTGACGAGCTCTTACTGCCATGGCCACGCCCTGCCATACTTGCCAAAGGGTTTGGGGAGAATTAGCGATCTGCTCAATCACATCTAAGATTTCCTCAGCATGGTCTTGATCACAGTCGCAGTGAACCGCAAAGAATTCTTGTCCTTTGGTGGAAATACCCAGTTTTTTCAGACCTGCTAAAATCAGTTGGTTTTCATAGGGTAGGATAGATTCCGTGAAAGCCAGTATCCCCAATCCAAAGGCAGCGGGGTATTGGAAGCAAGCCGTTGTGTAGATTTGCAGGTAGCGTTGGGTTCCTGGTAATAATTCTTGTGATGACTTTGGTAGAGGTATGGACTCACCTACTCCTATCGCTGATAATTCTTCAAATAACTGCTGCCACATTTGAGGATGGGGTTTGCTATGACCAGATTTCCCCGATAATCCATGTTCTTCATAGAGATTCTTTAATAAAGGGATTCGGGTTTGGGGTGTAGGTAGCTTAGAAGCAACAGCAGTGAGCCAATTGGGGAAACACCAACTAATCAGATAACGCTGGTTGAGCCAAGTTTCTAGGTTACGACTTACGCCAGTTTCCCTGATTAAACAGGATAATCGGGGATGATCAGCCACTAAGACTCCTAATTTTTGATCAGTAGTGGGTAAATCCTCTAGGTGAGTGTGCCTTAACGGTCCATTTTGGAAATTCAGCAACCAGGGATGCTGGAGTAGAGCATGATTTCGGGCATAATGGGGAATTTGCTGGGGAGACCCCAGACTTTGGATGGTAGCGATGGAAAAGGTGTTGGGTGATTGGGCTTGGGTGGGTCTATCATACTCCTGGGGGACCTGTAGAGTCCGCATATATTCGAGAAAGTCTTGCATGACCTAGTTTCACTAGTAGTAATAGTGTTTTTACTGTTAATTACAATCAAAGCTTCGTCCCAACAGGAAGAAGTTAGCAGTGGGTATTATCATTTCACGCCGGTCAAGTCAAATCAACGGTTTTACTATACCGATTAAGGACTGATAAATATAGATCAGCTGTTACCCATATCATTGGGATACTCAACAAGAGGCTTAGAGGGATTAAGACTTGCACCCTGTTTGCCTTCTCCTTCTTATGGTTCCCCTTTTTGCTACGTACCTAGTCAATTTCTATTACGCACTTACGCAAAATTGCTTAGCAAACCTAACCAAACACTATAAATAGAGGTGGGCAAAACCTTGCCCACCCTACAGGTAGCGTTAAATTCAGGGATTAGCGTAAGTCCTATTTTATCTAGCGTTTATCGGAGTTATGAGGTACAGTCTAGATCCAGCGCATCTCTATTCCCTAAAACCTAAAACCTAAAACCTAAAACCTAAAACCTAAAACCTAAAACCTA
>NZ_CEYLVT010000275.1:0-8843 GCF_982860115.1 Moorena sp. | reverse complement strand
GGAATGGGCATCTTGGTGGAATGGGCATCTTGGTGGAATGGGCATCTTGCCCGTTATCAATAATGCAAGTAGAATGGGCATCTTGCCCGTTATCAATATTTTCGCTACCCGATTCTGTCAGTCTCCGATCAATCCCGATTCCCTTCTTTGAACAGAAAACCCCAACTAAGTGCCACCCTTTGTAGCAGGCTCCTTGCTGGGGTTTCTCTTACGGAATCATATTTGTCAAAAAAGTCTTACAAGGGAAAGAGGTCGGTGGCGTGGTAACCGAGACCGGTGAAGTAGCCAGGGTTTCCGGTCAATAAATTGGCTGCCAATCGACCGCCCACCGCCGATAAAAAAGACTTTTAACATAAGGTCGATGTTTTGCTATGCTATTGGTTAGATTTGTCTAACGAACGCCGCCCCACCGCCCACGACGACGACGCGGCCACCCGACCCAACCACACAGCACCCCTTCTGCCACCCCCCCCCGGAGAAACACAAAACACGCCCCGGTCCCCGCGATGCCAGCCATCGTTGGTAAGCTTCCACCGACGCGAATCTTATTCCCCCTACTACCTTTTTTTGGTCGTCAAGTGACAACTTGAGGAGGTCTGTTTCTTGGCTTGGTCTGGTTTCTAGATCATGGATCAGGATCTTTTCTTTCATGCTATTGCTTTGCTTTACACTCCAAATCAGCTTGGTGTAATCTGTGCTCCGCAACAAGAGTAATGGGAAAAGGGTGGGGTGTCAAATGAGTTAATTCTTGTTTATACGGGAGTCGGGAGTCGGGAGTCGGGATGCGTTCGCGAAGCGTGACCAAAGGTCAATCGCATAGAATCGGAAATCGGGAGTCGGGAGTCGGGAATCGGAACCCACCCCTAACCCCTCCCAGGAGGGGAACGGGAATCGGGAATCGGGAAATCGTTAGAATCTCTAGCCTTGAAACAATAGTTGCACCCAAGCCGTAATAGCTTGGGTGTGGCTTTTCATATGCCTGCCAGGCATTTTATATAGCGCTATACATAAAGGTTTTGAGATTGATACAAGCAGCACAAGCTTTTCTACTCAACTATTGCCTATTGCCTATTGCCTTTCCCGTAGCCCTATATACAAGAGCGGCAGCTACTTGGGAAAAATCTTAACAAAAATGTAAACTTTGTTTTCGCTATGTTACATTAAATTTAATACTTTCTTAAGCATTCTTACCTAGAGGATTAATAAACTACATGGCGGAACCAACCCATCTGGCTCAGCTTGAGCAGGGTCTAAAACTCTGGAATCAATGGAGAGACAATCATCCCACACTGATCCCTGACCTGATGGAGGTAGACCTGAGTGGGAAAAACCTCAATGGTTTCAATCTCTTTCAAGCAGAGCTAATGGGAGCTAACTTGAGTGGGTCATTGCTGATTTATACTGACCTGACTGAGGCTTGTGTAGTTGGGGCAATTTTTGATAAAGCTATTCTTCGTCACGCTTACTTGAATCGAGCGAAGCTTACCCGTACATCCTTCCAAAGAGCAGACCTGAGTATGACATCTTTGGAAGAGGCTAACCTAATTAGGGTTAACTTTTCTCTGGCAGACCTTGAGGGAGCTAATTTGTATAGAACTAATCTGATTGCTGTGAATTTCACCAAAGCCAATCTCAGTAGGGTCAACTTCACTGAAGCGGTGATGACTGGGGCTAATCTCAATGAAGCTAAGCTGATTGGTAGTAATTTTGATAACGCTAATTTAACCGGAGCAGATCTGGTTAAGGCGAATCTGAAAGGGGCTAACCTTAGTCAAGCTAATCTTAGTTATTCCAACCTCAGAGAAGCTAACCTGAGTGAAACCAACCTCAGAAAAGCGAATCTTACCGGAGCTGATTTAACTCATGCCAACCTTCACGGGGCTAATCTGATTGAAGCGGAACTTGATGGGGTGATATTAAATACGAGTATTTAGTTAGATGGGAAAGGGAATAGGGAGTAGGGAGTAGGGAGATGGGGAGATGGGGAGATGGGGAGATGGGGAGATTGGGGGAGATGTTTATTAAGGGTAATTGTCATAACATGATCTAACAGCAGGGTAGGGTGGGGAGGATAAATGCGATTGACCTTGGCCAAAAGGCCACGCTACGCGAATGGTCACGCGGGGCGCGTTCGCTTCTGAGCTGATAGCTGATAGCTGATGGCTGATAACTGATAACTGATAACTGATAGCTGATGGCTGATGGCTGATAGCTGATAGCTGATAACTGATAGCTGATAACTGATAACTGATAACTAATAGCTAATAGCGGATAGCTTACGCTCTAGTGCAGAAGTGCTTTATAAAAAATATTTCCATGGGCTTGTCGAGTCTTGATTAAGTCGGCTTTGATCAGAATATCCGCACTCACATTCTGCATAAATTGCTAATGATCAATTTTCAGCTGCCATGGTCTGATCACGGCCATACCTCTGAATCTTCTGTGAATAGAAAACACTGTAATGGTTCAATAGGTCAATTTAAAAAAATCAGACAGGGTGCTTTAGGTAGTCTCTTTGTGACTTTGTTTTGGGCAATTACTGCACCAGTTTTTGCCGCTGAGTATCTCACTCTACGCTTGGGACCATTTGAGCAATCTGTCGCTATCAAGGAATTAGAAAAGTTTGCTGAGACAGGGGAGTTATCACGAGCACTGCAACCCTATGGAGATATCCTAACGCCAGAGATCCGGAAGATTTTGACCAATAGCCTCAAACTCAACCCTAAGACCACAGAAACCTTTATCAATGACCTTCTCCTCTCCAGCGATGGGGCACGGTTGTTGGAAAGACTAGGCTTAGCACTCCCCGATAGTAGTTTAGAGCAATTAAAAGCTGCGCTGTTGTTAGGAGCAAGGCAAGTTAATGGTTTAAGTGTGCTGAGTTTCTTACGGGCTTACCCAGGAGAAAAGATCACTTTGGATGCTTCGTCTGCGGTTGGCATTGCCCTACAGCTTAATGCCTCCTATTGGAAGAGTTTGGCAGTTGGTCCAATTTTAGAGCAAGATTTGGCTGTTGCGGACGCTGCCACCTTCCGCCCTAAATTTGACCCTGCTAGTCCCGGTCCCCAATTGGTTAAACAGCGTAAACTAAGGCTAAGAGACCGACAACGGGAACGTACGATTATTGTAGATCTATACTGGGCTGAGGATACCACTGGACCTTTGGTAGTTCTCTCCCACGGATTTGCTGCAGACCGCAAATTTCTGAGATATTTAGCACGCCATCTAGCGTCTCATGGTCTTACTGTTGCTTCCCTAGAGCATCCTGGCAGCAACTTTACCAGGATTAACAGTTTGTCAGCACCTGGTAAACTTGGGGATTTGTTACCTCCGGGGGAGTTTATTGACCGCCCGAAAGATGTCAGCTTTCTACTGGATGAGTTGGCTGACATCAATCAGAGATATTCTACCATGCTTGGGAAACTGAATACTCAACACGTTACCATTATTGGTCATTCCTTGGGGGGCTACACGGCTTTAGCGTTGGCTGGGGGAAAACTCGATTTAGAGGAACTGCGACGGTTTTGTAAAAATCGCTCTCCTGTGGGCAGATCCCCAGCAGATTGGTTCCAATGTGCAGCGGCTGATTTACCAGAAGACCAGGTTAATCTTACTGATCAGCGAGTGGTGCAAGCGATCGCATTGAATAGCGTAACCGGGCGTTTGTTTGGTACTAAGGGTTTGCGTCATGTTACTGTACCAACCTTAATGTTAACCGGTACCGAGGATGCCATTACACCAGCCCTAGACCATCAGTTACGGTCTTTTAATCAGTTGGGGGGTTCTAAGTATTTGATTAGCGCCATTGGTGGCACTCACCTCAGTGTGACTGACCCGAAGAATCTTAACGATGCGATCGCTAGAAGTACGTTAGTCAAAGAGGTGGTTGGGGAGGATGCCCATAGCCTACGGCAACTGGTCAAAGGTGTAAGTTTAGCGTTTATTATGCAGCTAACTCCAGATGCTCAACGCTATGAACCATTTTTAACCCCAGCCTACGCTCAATCTCTGTCGAGTCCCAAAATTTCCTTGCGTCTGAGTACAAAATTACCTGCTACCATGGCAACTTGGTTTCAAGTTCTATCCGTGGGAAATCAGCAGGTTGCTATCAACTTTAAGGATGTTAATTCTGGGTCGATCAGCTCAAGTAAATTCTATTTTTATCCTAACACTAAATTGATGACACCGAATAGTTTTTGCATTGAACAGCTGAATCAATTGTTCACTAAACTTGTGAACAATTACCGCGAAAAAGCAAGTCGAATCAGTTAAGCTATTTAGTTTTAGGGAGTAGGGAGTGTGGGGAGATGGGGAGATGGGGAGATGGGGAGATGGGGAGATGGGGAGTGAGATCAGTTTTCCCGATTCCCGATTCCCGATTCCCGATTCCCTTAATTAATTGGTAGTTTAGGATTATAAACTTTTGTAACTTATGGCCAATATGGCAAGACTTTTCTCTTAGCTATGGGAGAAGTTGATATAAACAATCAATAGAAATAAATTGGATATATCGCTATTATGGAAATCTCTGATTTAGGTTTCGTCGAAAGCTTAGAAAGTGACAGTTCTGTCTCTGACAGTAGTGATCAGAAAATGGCTGATGTTGTCGGTGGTAAAAGTCGCACGATTAGTTGGCCTCATAATGACGAACCGCAGCAGGAGCCTATGACAATTGTGAGCATACCCATAGAATTACCGTATTGTCCTCTTTACTTATTTCCTGATGGCACTATCGGGCATAAGTGTTTTGATACTGATGATAGTCATTAGTCACTAAACCCAGCCAACCACATTTTTGATTTGATATACCGCCAGCTCCCGGTCTATATGTTTCTTGGCTTTAAGAATCGGAGTGTTAGGACTTTTGTACCAGCGCTGGGAGCGGAAACAAAAACCATTGGCTGTTATTACTTCCCAACTATAGCGAGTGCGATCAATCAATAACCAGATTTCATAGGAGTGATAGGTCTGTCGGGGAAATTTAAGAATACCAATTTCTAGCAGAATGCTCATGCGCATCCGCGATCGCTCTATACGTTTGAGTAATTCCAGAAAACACAACGCTGCTCGTTTAGCTGCCTCATGAGTGGGGTAACGGTAGCGATCGCGGGGTTCAAATTTGAAGTCTCGACTACTAAGGCGGAAATGAAACTTGCCTGAAGCATCTTCGACATATATCACACTCCAAGGAGTTTTCGGGTACTGTACACAAAAACCTGGAGCTATTAATTTAAGCGCAGTTGCCATCCTTATCCCTTTGGGTAAACCCTTGCTGAGAGGATCTTAACCAAATTTTTCTCGATCACCAACAGAGGGTTGGGGTCAATGAGCCTGACCGAAGGTCATTACCCATTCCGATTAGCGATTATTCTCAATCATTCCACAATTGGGCCACGCCCTTTTATGCGTGTGAGAAGTCAATATCATCCTGGCCATAGGCTTGCCAAGCCAAGTCTACTAAGCCATCAACAATAGCAGCAGCAACTACCGCAGAACCCTTACGACCATCAATCCGAATGTGGGGAATTAAAGAATCCGTCAACCGAGATTTAGCCACATCCACCTCCACAAATCCCGCAGGTACCCCAATCACCAAGGCTGGTCGAATTTCCTCTGCCTCAATCAACTCCACCAATACTGTTAAAGCTGTCTGAGCTTGACCAATAACAAAAATTCCTTCCGGATAGCGTCTAGCTAAGGTTTGCATCCCCCAGGCTGCCTTAGTCTTTTCTTTTTGGGGACGAGTGAGGGTTTCCATGCTGCAATACACTGGATTAGCAAAGGTATCTTGAATGTGGGGAGTGATCCCTACTTGTACCATTGGCACATCCACTACAATTGTGCTACGAGCAGCTAGAGCTGCTGCTCCTGCTTGTAATGCCCGCTCAGAAAAATGAATCAGAGACTTATACTCAAAGTCGGCTGTGGCATAAATCACCCGCCGCACAATCTCGTATTCTGCTGGTGAAAAGACATGCTCGCCGATTTCACGGTCAATAATTGCCAGACTTTGAGCATCAGTTATATGCCATTCCATGAGGACTCTTCAGACAAACCGGTTGTGATTATTTTGACATTATTCTGGTTGCTCTAGTGGTTTTCATATTAGGGAACAGGGAATCGGGAATCGGGAATCGGGAATCGGGAATCGGGAATCGGGAACAGGCAATAGGCATGCTAGCAATAGCGATGCAGCGCGGTCTTGGCGAGCCAGTGCCGCCAAAGGGGGTTACCCCGGAGACGAAACCTTAGACAGTTGAGCCTTTATGGTTGCTAGGCTATGCAGAAAAGGGGTAAAACTTATTGATTAGCGATGCAGCGCCGCCAAAGGGGGTTTCCCCCACTCGCGCTTTGCATGGCTGACAAGGCTCAACTGTCTTACGGTAACTTCTAACCATGAGCAACTGGCGTGGTTTCCCCCACTCGCGCTTTGCATCAAGACGGCAATAGGCATGCTAGCAATAGGCAATAGGGAAAACTGATCTGAGTCCCCATCTCCCCGCGCCCCCACCCCATCTCCCCGACTCCCGACTCCCGACTCCCGACTCCCGACTCCCGACGCCCGACTGCCTGTAACTAAAAATTAAGAATAATTGCAATTTGATTCAGATTCTCTTATCTCCCTAATCGATATGTTTAGCTTGGCAAGAGGATTTGGGGAATTAGATACCAGGGAAAGAACACTTATCCCTAAGGATAGTTATTACCTCGGAGTTCTGAGAAAATCTAAATCACGCTTGGGTCTTAAGGCTGAAGGCTGAAGGCTGAAGGCTGAAACCATCTTGTTTGGTGAGTAACAAATCTATAAAATTGTTACATTTTTGATGATTGATGCTTGATGTTTGATGCTTAATGCTTAATTTTTGATGATTGATGCTTGATGATTGATGCTTAATGCTTAATCTTTTAACAAGGGAGAATAGGATATGAAATTGGCTTACTGGATGTATGCAGGTCCTGCCCACATTGGCACACTGCGCGTTGCGAGTTCTTTTAAGAATGTCCATGCTATTATGCATGCCCCCCTAGGGGATGACTACTTCAACGTGATGCGCTCCATGCTAGAGCGAGAGCGGGACTACACTCCGGTAACTGCTAGTATTGTTGACCGGAACGTGCTAGCACGGGGTTCTCAGGAAAAAGTGGTAGACAACATCACCCGCAAGGATCAGGAGGTAAATCCTGATCTGATTGTGCTGACCCCCACCTGCACCTCCAGTATCCTACAAGAAGACCTGGAGAACTTCGTAAACCGGGCTCAGATGGATGCCAAGGCTGATGTGATGTTGGCAGATGTCAACCACTACCGGGTCAATGAATTGCAAGCGGCTGACCGCACCCTAGATCAAATTGTTCAGTTCTACCTCAACAAAGCCCGCAAGAAGGGTGAGTTGCCAGAGGGCAAAACCGCAAAGCCCTCGGTGAACATCATTGGTATTTCTACCCTTGGCTTCCACAATCAACACGATTGTACTGAACTCAAGCGGCTGATGGCTGATTTGGGTATTGAAGTTAACGAAGTCATCCCAGAGGGAGCGTCTGTCCACAACCTGAAAAATTTACCTCGGGCTTGGTTTAACCTGTTGCCTTATCGGGAAATTGGCTTGATGAGTGCCCGTTACCTGGAAGAACAATTCGGGATGCCCTATGTCGATATTGCTCCTTTGGGTGTGGTAGAAACTGCCCGTTGTATCCGTAAGATTCAGGAAATTGTCAATGGTCAAGGTGCTAATGTCGATTACGAAGAGTACATCGACAACCAAACCCTGTACGTTTCTCAAGCTGCCTGGTTCTCTCGTTCCATCGACTGCCAAAACTTGACCGGTAAGAAGGCTGTGGTTTTCGGAGATAATACCCACGCTGCGGCTATGACCAAGATTCTGGCACGGGAGATGGGTATTCATGTGGTGCTGGCTGGTACCTACTGCAAGTATGATGCGGACTGGTTCAAGGAGCAGGTGAGCGAATACTGTGATGAGATCCTGATCAGTGATGATAATGGTCAAATTGGGGATGCGATCGCACGGATTGAACCTGCTGCGATTTTCGGTACCCAAATGGAACGGCACGTTGGTAAGCGATTGAACATTCCTTGTGGTGTGATTGCTGCTCCAATTCATATCCAAAACTTCCCCATCGGTTATCGTCCCTTCATGGGTTACGAAGGTACTAACCAAATTGCTGATTTGGTCTACAATTCCTTCACCTTGGGTATGGAAGACCACTTGTTGGAAATCTTTGGTGGTCATGATACCAAGGAAGTGATTACCAAGGGTATCTCTGCTGATTCTGACCTGAACTGGAGTAAGGACGCTAAAGCAGAACTGAATAAGGTGCCTGGTTTTGTTCGGGGTAAAGTAAAGCGCAATACTGAGAAGTTTGCTCGTGACCGTGGCTTTAGTGAAATCACTCTTGAAGTGATGTATGCCGCTAAGGAAGCTGTAGGGGCTTGAGGTGATAGAGATTTAACCTGTATCAGGGGAGATGGGGAGAAACGGGAGATGGGGAATCAGATCAGTTTTCCCGATTCCCGATTCCCGATTCCCGTTCCCCTCCTGGGAGGGTTTAGGGGGTGGGGTGTGGGGTGTGGGGCATAAGAAAGCGATGCAGAGGTGCGACCCGTGGCGAATTTAATAATTAGATGCGGAAAGCTCACCATTACCGACCTGCGGGGGAAACCCCCACTCGCGCTTGGGTACAAGACAATGATGATTGAAGAGCGATGCAGCGCGGTCTTGGGGGAAACCCCCGCAGGTCGGCGCTGCATCGCTTGTCTGTACCCCCACACCCCACACCCTACACCCCACCCCCTACACCCCACACCTCACGTCTTTGTTAAAAAC
>NZ_CEYLVT010000274.1:0-8881 GCF_982860115.1 Moorena sp. | reverse complement strand
TTTTTTAATTAGCGTTCGCGAAGCGGCTCGTACCGAGCATCGCGCCCCGCCTGACCATTCGCGTAGCGTGGCCGAAAGGCCAAGGTCAATCGCATTTTGCTGGCAATTTAGTTCTGGATTATTTCATTGGGTATCGCTACTTTGATCACAACGGTTTCACCTTCGGCTTCCCAATGAGCGCTCGCCTCCACCTGGGAGTTTAGTTCTGGATTCATTGGTATTGCCACCTTGATCGCCACTTCTTCACCGACTGTTTGAGCAACACTAGGAGCTTTTACCCTAGGCTGAGCTACTAGTGAAATAGGTTTGAGCAGGGGTTGGGAGCTATTGTCCTCTTGGAAATCAGCAACAGTTGCCATCGCCTGTGGTGCTGGTGCTACCACAGCCATTTCACCATTGAGTTTGGTAAGGGTAGAGCTTGGTACCTCAGTGGTGCTAATTGTGCTGAGGTTTGGATTACGGTTAAACATAAATCTGGGCTGCAGGAAACTTTTTAATAAAAGCCACAGCAAGCTGAATTCTCCAGGGGTATCACAAGGTTTCCACTGACCCACACCACAAAACAGCATTTCAATTAAACACCGTTTCTGGGGTAAACTCATTTGCTGATTAAATCCTATTTGGAGAGTGGGGTTTTCACTCGTGATGTCTGTGTGAGTAATCTTTCCTGGTAGTCGTAAGTTCTCCCCCATTATTTTCAGACTTACTTTGATATTGTCTTTAAGGGAGATAGATAGCTTCTCAGTCAGCTTGATTTGAGCACCTACTTCAGAAATCCACTTAGTGATGCCCCAATAGGTTTGACCTCCTATATTTATTCGCACCACTTTACGTAAGTCAAACCATTCGTTAGTATTCGGATTAGGAGAATCCAAAAGGATTAGTAAGGCGATACTCAGCACCAGGAGATTGTAGCCACTCCAAATCCAAGCTAAGCTGATCCCTTGGGTAAGTTGGGCTGTGTCCAAGGATGGCAAACTGCTGGCTGGTATCAATAATTCGGTCAGATTAAACCCAAAACTAATTGCTGTAGCAACGAATACAATAATCAGCGGCAATGCTAACTGCCAGTTGTAATTAAAACTCTCCCGAGATATTCCTTTCGGGGTTACTTTAAATCCTCTCGAAAAAGGATTCAGCATTGTCTGCAACACCGTTAATCCAATCGGGAAACATGACACTACTGAATAAATATCTGACATGAAAGCGGAGCGAGAGCCGCAGTTTATCCACGAGAACACAGAAAACTGTAGCAAATAGAAAGGAACTAAAAAACACAAGACTTCAGTAGCTGTTGCTTTAAAGAAAATAATCCCGAAAAATGTATACGCTATGGGAACAATTAGAAAATAAATTCGTGACCAGCTAGTAAACCAATAAAGCAACCCATCTAAATGAACTAGTCTTTGGAGATTAGTAAGTCCAGGAATTGTTAATGGATTTGCGTCTAGAAAAAGTCCCTGTAAGGTACCTTGTGCCCATCTTAGCCGCTGAGATACATGACTTGCGATATTCTCTGCTGCCAAGCCAGCACTTAATTTTTCATCAAGGTAAATTAACTTATAGCCTTGAGCAGATAGACAAACACCAGTATAGTAATCTTCAGCGATGGAATCGGTAAAAAAGCCACCAATACTTAAGATTGCGCTGCGCCTGACCACAAAAGACGTACCACAACACACAATACTATTTGTGCTATCCCGAATTGGTTGAATGTGTCGATAAAATAATTCTTCTTCTGCCGTCAGAATGTTTTCTAAACCTAAATTATAGGCAACCGGATCCGGATTATAGTAGCTTTGGGGAGTCTGAACTAGAGCGACTTCCTTATCCTTAAAGAAACCCACAGTCCGCTTGAGGAAGTTTCTAGTAGGAATAAAATCAGCATCAAATACAACAATTAAATCCCCAGAGGTTTGAGGAAGGGCATTGTTTAAATTACCTGCTTTCGCATTAAGATTATTTGGTCGCGTTATATACTCGCACCCTAGCTCAGCTGCAAGTTTTTTCATCTCAGGACGTCTAGTATCATCCAGAAGATAGATCGTTTTTCTTGTATACTCTAAAGCTTGACAACCTATAATTGTTCGTCGTAATATGGAGGAATGTTCATTATACGTAGGAATCAGGATGTCAACAGAAGGGGTAAAACGACCACTAATAACCGATAATTCACCCCAATTAGCTTCCCGACTTCTATCTTTTATCTGGGACAAGAAAAACAGTTGAATGGTGCTACCAGCTAGCCTCAGTATTTCCGCTAGTAATAACCCCAAGCTAAAGATGCCATTGACCAGGGTATCCAGATTGAGGGTAAACAGCGATCGCCACAGCACATACTGAAGAGTCAGCAGTAGCAAAATCCCTACCACCGCAAGCTGCCACTTAGAGCGAGTTTTTGTCATAATCCCTTAACAGCAATTCCAGTATTGTCATTAGTTCTTGGCAGAAGACCCCTATTACAGCCAATTGGGTTGAGGGGAGGGGATTGCCATCACCTGTAGGTTAATAACGAGTGTAGGCTCATAACTCGCTTGTGAGGACGAGGTAATGGATTAGCTTACCTCACAAGCTAAGGGGTAGACCGTCGCTACCACGTTGAGTCAGACACCGACAGCCGTTGTTTATTTTTATGAACATTTAACTTGGTGATTGTTGACCGTTGACCGTTAACCCAAGACAAGTTAACAGTACTATAGTGTCAACAAAAAATCCGTTGCTTAAATTTAAATTATTATGCAGATTGAATGTGTATCTGCCTGTGAGCATTAACCAAACTTGGTGGTCAGTCTAATACTTCTTTGACCCTACCTCTGTTCCATTACTTGGACAGAGTCGCCCTGAGGAAAATCCTTGAGCGATTATGGAGCCATTTTACTGGCACAGTCTACTGGCACAGTCTACTGGTACTTTGACTGAGACTATGGCTCGGTCACCAACAGACTCTTAAGAAGGTTTAACCTAGCTTAACTTAACATAATACTTTGTTAATTGGGGGGGGAAAGTTTGGCGATGATTTCATCCTCTTGTCCTTGAACCCAATTAGCAAAGCGCTTGGCTAGGGGTGGCACACATACCAGGGGGTTAGTAAAACCAGAAAATATATAAACTCCTTCCACACCACTTAAGGAACCCACCACTGGCAAACTAGTGTTGCTGAATGCTACTAAACAATGATGCCAGGTTCCTGGTAATTTCTCAAGAGCTGGTAGAATTTTACCCACTTGGGTACGAATTTCCGCTTCCCCTTTCTCTGGCGCTATAGTGGCGTAGGGGTCTGTCAGTACACGGCTCAGCTGACCCATCCGTAAACTGCCATCTAAAAACTGCACTGCACCTGCATCAAGAATGGGTCGTATTACCTCATGACCAGGCTCATCCCACAAGTGTTCAACTGACTTAGTACTGGCTTGCTGTTCGAGTTGAAACCTTTTTGTATCTGCTGGAATAACCATTGTCTGCAGGTGGATGTCAACTCTGGGAGTTTCAATCATCTCCTCATGGGTGAAATACAAGTAGACAGGAATTCCGGAAGCTTTCAGTAAGGTGCGACTGAGTCCACCAGCACAGACAACTGTGTTAGCCGTGTGGTAGGTGGCTGCTACTGTTTTGACTGCCTTGATAGTATCTGAACTACTTACCAGTTCCACCACACGAGCAATTTGGATTTCCCCCCCACAACGGCGGAAAGCTTTCAGGTAACCTTGGGTAGTCTTTCCCGGATGAATATGCCCATGACGGACTGTAAACGCTCCTGCGATCGCATTTTGATTGAGTAGGGGTTCGATGGCACAAGCGTCCTCCACACTCAGCCAAGTTGGGGGAGTAGCAAAACGGGCATAATCTGCTGCCAATTGCTCAGAGTCATCTTTGAAGTCAATGGTCAGCAATAAGTCTAATTCCCGGAACTGGGTATCTGTTTCTAATTCCTCAGATAAACTTTGATAAATTTCTCTAGCTTCCTGACATAGCACTCGAGTTAACCTTGATGTTCCTGACCAATAGGCAAGACCACCATAGCTATAGCGAGTTGCTCCCTCTAGGGTAGGATGTTGATCCAAAATCAGAACACTCAAACCCTGGCGAGACAATTCGTACCCAAGTGCTGCTCCAGTAATGCCACCACCAACGACAATCCAGTCATATACTTTCATCGTATAGTCGCATATTTTATAGTCTAATTGGGTGTTTAGCCCAAAACTGACTCAATTCTACTGATTAGGGGTGGCAGTAGCAGGGAACCGGCTACAAAAATAGCAGTTATCGCTGAGATCAGTACTGCACCAGCCGCACAATCTTTAGCAATTTTAGCAAGTTCATGGTACGTCTGTTTAACGGTTAGATCTACGACCGATTCAATAGCTGTATTTAACATCTCCATAGCCATGACTAGCCCAGTGGTTAGTCCAATCACAGCCAGTTCTACCAGGGGTATTTGTAAAAAAATGCCCAAGGTAATGGCTAGAATGCCAATGGCTGTATGGATGCGGAAGTTACGTTGGGTTAGAAAGGCATAGCGAACTCCAGCCCAGGCATATTTGAAGCTAATCATTAATGTGGGAGCAATTCGCCAAGCCAAATCTCGGTGAGGTTTGACTTTGGAGTCAGAGTATTGTGGTACTGGTATAGATAGCTCTTGAGTCATCGGCAAGGTATTAGACACGAAAAACTGAGTTTGATAAGATTCGGCCTTTGGTAACACCATTTATCGGTTCAGGGATAGGTCTTCGGTATACCTTCATCTTTCCCATATGGGGTAGGAGGATTAACCTTTAGGGATATACTGAAAAGCACAGTAGACTTCTAGGAATCATTTGAAAGACCTACCCTTTGAAGTAGAGTTTCCTGCTGATCCAGCATTCTCACTAGACTTTCCTCATCCGGATGATCCCATCCTAGAAGGTGAAGTAAACCATGGGTTGCCAGCCAGGCTAGTTCCTTGGATAGAGAATGACCATGCTGTTTAGCCTGTTGAACAGCAGTATCTACCGAAATCACGATATCACCTAAGTATAGAGGCACCGATAATTGCTTTTGGGGTGATAACTTAGGTGAGTCTACCTCTAAAGCTGCAAAAGCAAGTACATCTGTAGGCTGATTTTTTTGGCGGTACTGGAAATTAAGTGCCTTAATTTCACTATTGTCGGTAAGGCGAAGACTCAATTCGTAGCTCTTCGCTTCCGGTAAATTCAGTTCAAGGGCAACTAGCCATTGGTCAAACCAGCTTTCCCAAGTGTGGAGGGAAATTGGGCTGCTGGATTGGTTAGTAATGGTTTCAGCAGAATGGGAGCGATTAAAGAAACAATCCTGTACACTCAATTCAAACTTCACACTCAGCGTCTCCAAAAGGCTTGGCTACCAGTAGGGTAACCTACTCCGATGACCTAGCCGATTGGCTAGGTCATCGGCTTCGTTAATCCTGGGTCTAGGACTATGCTTACTGTTCGCTTGATTTTGCTCTCTCGAAGCATAGAGCCATCAACAAGAGTAAGTTTAAATCACTTAACAAACTCTTTACCTAACGGGTTAGGTAGGCAAGACCCACCATTAGAGCCAATAAACCAGAAACGGTGAGGAAAAAGTGCCTCAGGGATTTACCTCCCTTGCGCACCATATTGCGCATGGCTAACTTGGTGTAACTGGGCTTGGGTTCACTTGAACCGTTATTGGGTGGGGCTGTAGTTGTATCCAGACCTTGTTGTGGTTCTTCGGTCGGTGAAGGTGGGTTGCTCATCGAACACAAGTACTCTATGTAATAATTGATTGGCTGATTTTAATTTAACAGCAGACTTAACAGTTTTTACTGCTTACTTGAAACTTGACCACTGACTATGTATCAGTAACAATCAACCAACTTTGACAATCACTAATGATCAATGATTAGTGATTAGTTAGTTAACTGATTTTCTTGACGCAGATACGCTTCAATGAATAAGTCAATATTACCATCAACGACATCATTAACTGCTGTGGTTTCCACACTAGTGCGCAGGTCTTTCACCATCTGGTAAGGATGAAACACATAATTTCTAATTTGGTTTCCCCAAGCCGCTTCCACCATGTCCCCTCGAATTTCGGCAATTTCTTGAGCTCGTTGCTCCTCAGCAATCACCAGTAGCTTAGCTTTCAGGAGTACTAAGGCTTTTTCTTTGTTTTGCAATTGAGAACGCTCCTGAGTACAGCGCACAGCCAGGCCGGTAGGAATATGGACAATCCGCACGGCAGTTTCTACCTTATTGACGTTTTGGCCTCCCTTACCACCAGCACGGGAGGTGGTAATTTCTAAATCCTTCTCGGGGATTTCCAGCTCAACGGTATTATCCACCGCAGGCATCACTTCTACTCCAGCAAAACTAGTCTGTCGCTTACCGTTAGCATTAAACGGGGAAATTCTAACTAGTCGATGAGTACCTTTCTCCGCTTTCAGGTAACCATAGGCACGGAGTCCGTCTATTTCCAGAGTGGCAGACTTAATCCCAGCTTCATCCCCTGGGGAAATTTCCGCTAGGTGGGCTTTATAACCATGGTTCTCTGCCCAACGGGTGTACATGCGCAGTAATATGTCAGCCCAATCTTGGGCATCGGTTCCACCAGCCCCCGCATTGATGGTGAGGACAGCACCTAATGCGTCGTAGGTACCAGATAACAGCTGTTCCAACTCCCAGCGATCCAGTTCTTTATTCAGCTGAGTCAAGTTGGTTTGAGCTTCTGCAAGCAGTGCCTCATCGGTTTCTAGTTCTAGCAACTCCAAGATCGCTTTAGTGTCTTCCAAACTCGATTGCCACTGTTTATAGCGTTGGAGGTTAGATTTTAGGTCGTTGAGTTGTTGAAGGGTTTGCTGAGCCGAGTTTTGGTCATCCCAAAAATCTGGTTGAGCTGCCAGCTGCTCTAAATCTTGAATTTTGGCATTCAGAGCAGCAATGTCAAAGATAGTCCTGGGTTTTACCCAGGCGCTCCGACAAGATTTCAACTGCCCGTTTCTGGTCTACGGTTTCCATAATGATTAAATCCTTTACAATGCCATTATAACACCACCAGGGGGAAATTATCTCAACCAATTGAGAACTGCTAGATGATATCATAACGCCTTCTGGTCTAAGTCAGAGAATAACTCCAGCAGTCTTTGAGTATAAGGAAGCAACAGGTAAAGCTGATCTGACTCTACACGAGCGTTTAGTTCATCCACCAGTAACTTCAACATTTTTTCGGCCAGTTTCCAACTTACGTCTACACTAGGAAATACCAGTAAACACAATGGCAACAGTTCCTGTTCTATTGATGTCATATTCCCTTCCAAAGCACATAGCCATAGGTAACCCTGGAACATTTCTAAATCTCTGATAGTCGAAGCCTTAATTCCTGGATCGTCCAGCCCTCCCCGACGGCTAAAATGACCAGAGTGCAATTCCTCTGTTCGTTGGTAGACAATCTGAGCAATATCCTGACTAGCAGGTAAGAGTTGCTCGACTAAGGCTAAGGTAGGTGAGTTAAAATCATGCAAAGCCGCTGCATTACAGATTCGTTGCCAGGGGATAGAAACTTGCTCTTCCACAAACTTAAAGTAGGGACTGAGCAAGATTTGTTCTGGCAATGTCAGCCGATTGAGTACTAATTTAGTGCTGAAGTGAAACTGTGTGGTAACAAAACCAATGGCTCTACGGTCTTTTGCTGATATATGTTGCTCCCGCATTTGCCGCAATACAGGTTCGAGAGAGGTGGCTAGCTTTTCTATGGCTGGTAATTCTAGCGCTACCATTGTCCACGGGCTAGATAAATCTGTGAAGAAATTAATTGTCTCTCCTAGTCGTATTGCTGCCATTAAACTAGGATTCGGCGATTGTTCCTGGTAAATTTCTAGTACTTTTTGGTAAACGGAGCAAACAAATTCAGCAATTCGCTTAGCCTCGGTCAAATTAACCACATTAGGAATATACGAGAACATAGCATCTGTTTTAATTCCCGCACACTCACAGTTAATTTGGATTAAACGGTGTAACTTGGTAACTGTTTGAGTCCGCCCCTTTCTAGAAGCAACGTCTAGCAAATTAGAAACCTTTAACACATCATTATTTTTAGCGATGATTGATAAATCTGGTACATAGCGATTTGACCAAAAATTGACTAAGCGCTCAACCGATGTTTTGTTGAATATTCGAGTATTTATCAGCACAGCTTTTTCCTCGGATGTCTAAATAAATATTTCTATAATTTATTTAATTTAATTAAACTAAAATTGTGGCGTTAAAACCCACAATTTTGATAAGCTTTGAAAAAGCTATAGAGCACTCGATTACAACTAATACCAAATCTCAATTATCCGGTAGATTCACAACAAAAAATAAATATCATTAATAATAGGTAATTGGTAACATATAATTAGTAATTATTACTTCTTAATGGGGAATTGGAGTAGGTGCATCCCATTGTTAGAGATATAAAATCGTAAGCACTTAGCCGTTGGCATTAGGCCACGCTACTTGAGGTGCTGTCAGCTATCATGCTTAAAATAAACCCAGCGTAGCGTGCGCCGATACGCAAACAGGAGAATTTAATCGCTGTTCGCTTACGTTTTTGTATTATTTATACACATGATAAACGTGATTCATTTTAATTATGTAAAGATTTATTTAAGTTTAGTCAAAAAAAAAACAATACAATGATAAATAAAATATAGCGTTTCTAAATGAGTCGTGAACACAAAGCTAGCTGAAAGTCTTAGTTAATGACAGTGCTTGTTTCAGACATCAAATGGAAACGCTATAGCAAAATTAACAACTGATATCATGTCTGGTTACCAATTACCGGTTACCGATTACCAATTACCGGTTACCAATTACCAATTACCAATTACCAATTACCAATTACCAATTACCAATTACCA
>NZ_CEYLVT010000273.1:5350-9018 GCF_982860115.1 Moorena sp. | reverse complement strand
CCCTGTTCCCTGTTCCCTGTTCCCTGTTCCCTGTTCCCTGTTCCCTGTTCCCTATTCCCTGTTCCCTAAAACCCTAAATTCTGTACCTCACCAGATTTTAAAAAAATATTGGTCACTTTTACCTTTTGGCTTTTACCTTGTGCCTTCTTTGCCGTCGTTCTGCTATCGACTGGCGGCGACTTTGTATAGACACAATTTCTGCCTCACTACTCTCTCGTGCTACCCGAATCAACAACCCAGCCGAACACAAACTGGAAATCAACGAACTTCCCCCATAACTAAAGAATGGGAATGGTAAACCAGTAGTGGGAAGAGCCCCAGAAGCAACACCAATATTTAACAGAGACTGTCCGACAATAAACAGCATTGCCCCAATGGCTATTAACTGATAGACTCGGTTTCTTGCCTTAATAGCTACAATCACCGCTAGGGTCATGTATGTCATCAACAAAAACATTAGCGCTATACTACCAGCAAAGCCAAATTCTTCAGCAAAGACAGAAAAGATAAAATCAGTGTGTTGAATCGGTAAATAGAATAACTTTTGTTGGGATAACCCAAAACCAGAGCCCCAAGTACCACCCGAGCCAATAGCCAGAAGACTTTGAACCAATTGGTATCCATCTCGCATTGGATCAGCCCAAGGATTTAGGAATGACATCACCCGACGCCGCTGGTATTCCTTGATGCTGATACTGAGTACTGCCAGCAGGACACCACCAAATGCTGTACCTCCTAAGTAATAAAAAGGTAACCCTGCTGCTAGAGCAACTAGCCACAAAGTCATCCCACAAAGTGCTGTTGTACTCAGATTAGGCTGTAACAAAATTCCCACCAACACCACCATAAAAATCCCCAGCCACGTGAAACGGGTCCGCCACTGAAGCCGGTCCCACTGCCCAAATACCCGAGCTGCTTGTAACACTAGAAACGGCTTCATTAACTCCGAAGGTTGCAGGGGAACCGAACCCACAGATAACCAGCGAGTTGCCCCATTAACCGTTGTTCCCACACCAGGAATTAAAGTCAATAACAGCAGCACCAACAGCCCCAGGAGCAACCAATGGCTGATCTTTAGCAAATAACGCAACGGTGATCGCACCAATAGGTTAAATCCCACTAAGCCCAAGACTACCCAGATCAGCTGTCGCTTGACGTAGTATGTTCCATCCCCTAATTCGACATCTGCGATCGCATAAGAAGCTGAGAACAGAATTACTATTCCGATCAACAGCCATAGAAACGTTAACCACTTCAGTAACCGAGCACTAACTGCCCAGTCTGTAGTAGAGGGATTAAATAATAGAATCAGGTTACGTAGAGCCACGTTTAATCAGGTTGGTTAAAGGTTATGTGGTTGAGTGTTATGTGGTTGAGTGTTATGTGGTTGAAGGTTATGTGGTTGAGTGTTATGTGGTTGAACGCGATGGACGTTCGCGTAGCGTCGGCTCTGCCGATAGTCCCGCTTTCAGCGATCGCGTGGCCTTAAGGCCTATGGTTATTTGGTTATGTGGTTGTTCGCCCTCTCTTGCTTCTGTTTCCATCCCCCCATTTTCCCCCAAAAATCAAAAAGGGGTCGTAGTAGACCCCCTGAAATTTTTTTATAAACAGCTATTATCGAAAAATCATTACAAACCGGTGTTTGTACCTTGCTTACCAGTTGCCAGCTTAACTTTAATAATTTTGCCACCCATTTTCTGGATGCGCTGTTGCTCACGGAACCAGTTATCGTAGGAAACTTGCTTGGTAAAAAAAGTATTCTGTAACTCCCGTTGTGTCCTAATTCTGCTTTGGCTTGGCACACAAGCAGTTATTTCAAACGTCCGCATGAGCTTATTTCTCCTAGTAAAATTCAAGAAAATTTTAATTCTGGTTTGATTCCAAGATTGGTAAAAAACTCCCTATCGCCTAAAGCGAGGGAATAAATTGGTTAATCAAATATCTCAACTATTCCAAATCCAAAGTCTGGGAGTTAATTGTCAATACTAGACTGTCAAAACTCCTCTGCTTGACTTACGTGAGCCAGATTCGCCTTTAACAAGCTAGCACTCACAATCAACTTCCCAGACCTTAATTACACAGACAACTACAGGCTGGCGAATTCCATCAACACGCTTCTGGCGTTAGCTTAAGCCAGAGCAGATGTAGTCAAAGTATACACCCATTTCCTTACCAGCATCAGGACCAACTAAGCTAGCGGTAACTTCCTTCATGCCTTGGATGGAATTGGTGGTATTGCCAATGGGAACACCAAGGGAGTTGTAGGTTTCCTTCAAGCCATTGAGTACGCGCTCATCAAGGATAGATGGGTCACCGGCCAACATCGCATAGGTAGCATAACGCAAGAAGTAATCCATGTCACGGATACAAGCTGCGTAGCGGCGAGTGGTGTACATGTTGCCACCAGGACGAGTGCTGTCGGAATACAACAGGGTCTTAGCAACTGCTTCCTTAACGATGGTAGCAGCATTAGCACTAATGGCAGTTGCTGCACGTACCCGCAGCTCACCAGTTTGGAAATAGCCCTTGAGCTTTTCCATAGCGGAGTCGTCTAGATATTTACCTTGGACGTCCGCAGAGTTGATAACAGCAGTAATTGCGTCTTGCATGATTCTATTTCCTTATTTAACTCAAGTTGTGATTATCGGTTCTACAGACAGACTATGCCATCATCAGAACACTAGGCAAAGGGGTATTTATTGCCCTACAACAATCCACCAATCACATAGTCGAAGTAAGAGCCAGCTTCAGCAGCATCGTCCCCAGACATCATGCCAGTAGCGATACCCTTCATGCAACGGACGCTTTCAGCAACAGCATCAATGGAGGTACCTAAAGACTTGTACATTTCCTTAGCACCTACTAGACCAATTTCCTCAATTGGTGTGGTATCACCAGCAACAATACCGTAGGTAATCAAGCGTAGGTAGTAATCCATGTCCCGCAGGCAAGTAGCAGTCATTTCCGGACCGTAGGCATTACCACCAGGAGAGACAACATCTGGACGCTTTTGGAATAGTTGGTCTCCAGCTTGCTTAACAATTGTCTCACGGGAGCCTGTTAAGGTTTGAGCGATACGTAAGCGCTGCTCACCAGAAGTAACAAAGCTTTTGATACCGTCTAATTCACTAGGGCTCAGATAGCGAGCCTCAGCATCTGCATTCACGATGGATTTCGTGACAATACTCATAGATGGATTCCTCCAGAAAAAATATTACCAGGTTTTTTAAACTGGCATTTCCAAGAATGAACGCACTCTAACTAACCTTGCGGTGTAATTAGAGCTTCTGTCGCATTGCAGTTACCCGCAATGTGCCGGGGAAATCGCCGTTCTCGATACGCCGCCAGCACAGAGGGCCGACGCACGCCCCAGCAAAACTTGGTTTAGCTAACCCTGCCTAAATTAAAGGCCTAAATCAAAGCCTAAATCAAAGCCGGTTAATCATAAACCTAGCTTCCGGGAATATTTTGCTACAGATTGTTGACATTTTTCCCAGTTTCGCAACACATCGTAACATTTTTCCTAATAAAGTACGAAGTTATGAAGGGTGAGTTACAGGTTAGTGGCCTGAGTTAGAGGTTAAAGGTTGAAAGTTTAACCTTTAAGGCTAGTCCAACCTACCGACCACCTCTAAACCTGTAAACCTCCAAACCTCCAAATTTTAAAC
>NZ_CEYLVT010000273.1:0-5250 GCF_982860115.1 Moorena sp. | reverse complement strand
ATTTAACCTTCAACATTTAACCTTCAACATTTAACCTTCAACATTTAACCTTCAACATTTAACCTTCAATATTTAACCTCCAACTTCCAACCTTCATAATTCAGACTTTTTGCTAACTAACCCGCTGATAGGGGACTACGTCTTCACCAAAGAAGCGGGAGTATTCTGGACTATCAACCATAGCGGTTACCGCAGCTTCTAGACCCTGTGCCGCCAACAGCTGCTGGTAGGTTTGAACCTCACCGTGAGTGTTAGGGGTACGTCCGAGTAAGTGCCGGAACAATAACTCGACTACTTTGGCAGGGGGATAAGGCTGGTAAAAGCGCTGACTATAGGTGTTACTACTTGCCAAGGCTTTAACAAACTGCCGCACCGAAATTTCTCCATTGCGCAGTTGACTGTCTAGATGCTGTTGCCGGTATTTTGGTGGTACTGGTTCACCAAATAAATCCAGGACCTGGTCATAAATGGCATCAATCACCACTGCGGTTTCAACCTGAGAAATGTTTGGGGTGATGCGGAAAATCCGTGTTGGCTTAGCAGATTTAGGATTTAAGGTTGATTGGTTCCGATTAGAGGAACGACCTACCTTGGCCAGCTCGGAAGGGTTAGTAGCCACCTGCCACTTTTGGGCAGCCATATCTGCGATCGCTTTTCCGGTCAGAGGTAGCTTAGACGAATCCATGCGAGGCTCGACTGGATCAAAGCTTGGTACCACCACATCACTATTCTGCTTGGTCTGCTGATTATACAGCTTCTCGGTGTTCGGGAAATTAGCCGCTGGTAAGGTGGGGAAGCGGCGGTACGGTACGGTATCTTCTCCAAATGCCTGAGCATATTCCATGCCATTGACCATTGCGCCAATAAAGCTCCGAATGCCTTCAGAGGCCAAAATTGCATTGTAGGTCTGGATTTCCTTCTGAGTTAAGGGGGCACGTCCTAGGAAGTGCTTGGTACCCAGCTCAATCACCTTGGTGTTGGGGTAGGGGGTGTAGAACTCTTTGATGTAGAGATCAGAACAACCTAAGCCTTCAATAAACTCCTTAAGATTAATTTCGCCATTGCTGAGTCGGCTTTCCAGGGAGGTGAATGCTGCTTTGATCAGATAGGGTTCAAGATCCCGCTCAAATATTTGCCGATAAGCTGCTCCAATCAGGACTTTCAAGGCTGGCTTATCATTAAGGTCAATCAGCTTAAAGATCTTGGTTTGTTCACGCTGTACACTGACCCCCTGATTAATCCGGAATTCAACTTCCGGTTCGGTGAGCATGTCTTTGCCCTTACCCAGCTCAACAAAGCGAGGTACTTTCTCCTCACCCATGATTGCCATTGCTGATGTCACGCTACCAGACACTCCGGTGCGCATTTTTAAACCAGCCGCCGTCACATAGCGCTCATAGGGAACCGTATCTTCCCCAAATGCCTCAGAGTACTCTTTGCTGTTGACAATTGCCTCTACTACACCGTAGAAACCTTTTTTATAGGCAACATCATAGTAACTGTTCATCTCGGAGCGCCCATAGCTAGGACGACCAAGCAAACGTCGGTGGATATATTCAATTGCCTTGACTACATACAATGGTGTCCAGTAGCGTTTGCGGAAACCATCAGACTTCGCCAGCATTAGGATAAACTCGCGGACGGTAATTTCACCGTTTTCCAGCCGAGCTTCCCCTGAAGTCAGCCGTTCACCTTCATAGGGCATAAAGCCAAACACTCGAAGGTAACAGGCGCGAATTACCCTTTGAGTAGAGCTTTCGGCAAATTTGATACTCTTGTCTTGTGTACTAGGGATCTGGTCAAGGCGGATCACCTTAGAGCCAAGGGAACCGGGGAATACACCCCTTGCCCCTGGATTACTATTTTGGTTATTGATGGCTGGGCCTTGGTGGATCAGCAGGCGTTTAGTATCTTTGCCAAAGAGAGCGGGGGTGGTAGTAGGATTCCGGGTTTCTTTCGGGAAAATTGCCCCAAACTGAATTTCCAAGGAGTCATTACCAGAACCATAGACATGTTGGTCAGGCAGGGGTTGCTCGTACTTGGCAAAGGTATTGAGGAACTGGGCATCCTTACGGAAGGGAGCACTATAGCGCAACAAATCTTGCTGCATCCCCCAGTTGCGGCATTCTTGAGCCTCTTGACCATAACCCCTCAGATAGGGAACCGTTTCTTCCCCAAAGTAATCGGAGTATTCCTGAGAATCCACCAGGGCATCTACTAGAGCGGGTAAACCACCATCGGAAACAATGGAGAAGTAGCTTTGAACTTCTTCTCTTGAAGATGGACCCCTACCTAGGAAATGGCGGAAAGCTAGTTCTAAGGCCCGACTATTGATAAAAGGTTCAAAGAATTGCTTCCGGTATAGTTCAGATTTGCCCAAACGGCGAACAAACTCCTTCATGGAAATGTTCCCGTTTTTAACTAGAGATTCCAGATAAGAAATCGACAAACCGTAGGCGCGGGTAATGTCACGCTCAAAGATTTGCCGGTAGGCAGCTTTAACTACCTCAGTTTTTTCTGAGGATGACAGACCGGGCTTCATCACAAACTTAGGACGCCGCTCTGCTGCATTAAAGTAACTTTGGGGCAATTGCAGCCCTTGTTGGTCTATCGAAGGCCGTTGCCGCAGTTTATCGGAGGGTGTAGCAGCTTTAAATTCGTTAAGGGTAATGTCAAAGTACTGGGCAACAATCTCCTGTGCCGACTTATCACCTTTGAAATAATCTAGTGAAGCCGCCCGCATTCCCTGGATTGCCACGATGGTGGCATCAGCTGAACAAGCATTTTCAATGACTTCCCGCAAACCTCGCACATTAACCACTAGGATGTTGGGATCACCAGCAACAATGGCGTAAGTGATATAGCGCAACATCCAAGATAGGTCCCGCAAGGACTTTTGCATATTCCTCGGGCCATAGCGGTTGATGTCGATGGGACGGAAACTCGCTGGGGTTGGTCCAGTCGGAGAACTAAACAGAGCGCGGAAGCCCGAAAATAATCCACCTCCACTCTCGACAAAGGTACTAGTTCCCAAGGTTTTGGTGTCGGGAACCCCTGTAGCTCCAGCCCCTACTAGGGCAGGTTCTTCCTTAGGCTTTTCCAGGAAAGCCATTGGGGAACCACCCACGAAAATCCGGTTAGCCGCCTTGGATACGATTAGGTCTGAGTTTTTGGTGAGCAGATCAGCAATTGCTAAACGCTGTTCTCCAGAACGGAAGTAACCAAGTAGCTCGTTGATCTCTCCATTTCCTAAGAATCGGTCTTGCTGTTCTGCTTGGATAATGGTTGCCGATGGGACAGTTTGATAGAGTTGCACAGGAGCAACTGAGCTTCCACCACTTGCCTTGACACTCATTGGTTTGTTAAAGCTCCTAAATTTTTATGCTGTCATTGCGGACTTATGCCGCAGTTAATAAACACGTTTTAGACACCCATTTGGTTGGTAGGCATTTGGTGTTAGTCCTATCCAATCTCACTTTGGAGCAAGGGATAAGGATAATCTACTAAGGGAGTAGGTTCCATAGAATTTCCCACAGAATTTGCCAAAATGGATGTCATTGCTAAACTCGACTAGCTTTTAGATTAAAACTTTTCTGATCTCTACGGTTTATTTATTAAGAATTGTATAGAATTTAGGGGATCCAGTTCAGGATTGATGGCCATTGATCCCAGCAAACCTTTGAGATTATACTTTATTTTCGTAAAAAATTTCCCTGAATAATTAAGTTTTGTAAAGTTTTGTGATGAAAACCTCTCAAGAAACCGCTGCTGCCGTTGAGCGCCTCTACGATACCTACCCTTTTCCCCCAGAACCCTTACTCGATGAGCCACCTCCTGGATACAACTGGCGCTGGAATTGGCGAGCTGCTTATAGTTTTTGTACTGGGCAAACACCCCAAAGAGAGGAGATTCGGATTCTAGATGCTGGTTGTGGGACGGGGGTAGGCACAGAGTATCTAGTTCACCTCAATCCCCAAGCCTCAGTAGTGGGGATTGATCTTAGTGCTGGAGCCTTGAAGGTAGCCCAGGAACGCTGTCGCCGCTCTGGTGCTGATCGCGTCGAGTTTCATCACCTGAGCTTGTACGATGTTGACCAAATCGAGGGTCAGTTCGATCTAATTAACTGTGTGGGAGTGTTACATCACTTGCCAGACCCCATCCGTGGGATTCAATCGATAGCTAAGAAACTAGCACCAGGGGGCTTATTTCATATCTTTGTCTATGCTGAATTAGGACGCTGGGAAATCCAGTTGATGCAGCAAGCGATCGCACTTTTGCAGGGTCAAAACCAGGGAGACTACCAGGATGGGGTCAAGGTCGGTCGTCAATTATTTGAAGCTCTACCAGAAAAAAACCGAATTGTCAAGCGAGACCGGGAACGCTGGGCTTTGGAAAACCATCAGGATGAATGCTTCGCTGATATGTACGTTCATCCCCAAGAAATTGACTATAACATTGAAACCCTATTTGAACTAATTGATGCTGCTGGCTTGGAGTTTCTTGGGTTTTCCAATCCCCGCTACTGGCAGAAAGAGCGCTTATTTGGCAACAATCCAGAGTTAATGGCACGCTCAGAAGGTCTGAGTGAACGGGAGCTATATCGGTTAATTGAATTATTAGATCCCGAACTGACTCATTATGAGTTTTTCTTGACCCGTCCTCCCTTAGAGCGGGTAGATTGGTCAGAGGATAACGACCTGTTAGCCGCAATTCCAGAACGGCACCCTTGTATGACAGGTTGGCCAAGTAAGTCCCTATTTGACTATGATTACCAGCTGGTTAAGCTATCAGAGGAGGAATTTACGTTTCTCGAAGCCTGTGACCAGAATGGTAACTCACCCGACAACTCATCCCAAACCCAAACCGTAGCAGAAATTATCAAGCATGTTAACGTCGATTTAGATGGAGTGCGATCGCTGCTTCAACGGCAGTTAATTATGCTCAACATTGATCGTTGATAATTCAAGCATTCAGCTATCAGCTATCAGCGGTCAGCTATCAGCTATCAGCGGTCAGCTATCAGCTATCAGCGGTCAGCGGTCAGCGGTCAGCGGTCAGCGGTCAGCGGTCAGCCATCAGCCGTCAGCCATCAGCCGTCAGCGGTCAGCTTTGTGGAACAGGCTTCTAGCCTGTCAGGTGAGTTCACTCAGATTAAACCAATGCTTACCTGTTTGATTCAAAATCTGATAACTGATAGCTGATAGCTGATAGCTGATAGCTGATAACTGATAGCTGATAGCTGATAGCTGA
>NZ_CEYLVT010000272.1:0-9163 GCF_982860115.1 Moorena sp. | reverse complement strand
ATTTTCGGGCGTTGCTTAATAATGGAATGATTTTAAGAGTTTTCTGGAATGGGCATCTTGGTAGAACTGGCATCTTGCGTAGAACTGGCATCTTGCGTAGAACTGGCATCTTGCCAGTTTCAATAGATTTTCGGGCGTTGCTTAATAATGGAATGATTTTAAGAGTTTTCTGGAATGGGCATCTTGGGTAGAACTGGCATCTTGGGTAGAACTGGCATCTTGCCAGTTTCCTCCTTATTTTCGAGCGGGCATCCTGCCCACTCTACTTTTATTCATTCCTTAATTGAGCAACGCCTATTTTCGAGCGGGCATCCTGCCCACTCTACTCTTATTAATTCCTTAACTACCTATTATTCTTGATCCATAGGCAGACTGATATCAAGAAAAATAAGGAACTTAGCATCAGGCATGAGCCGTTTAAGAGGCTGCACATACCTTTTGGCATCACAAAGGTTGTCGAACCGAGCGAAAACCACTGGTGCCATGGGTGGCAATAGCCTAACCATTACCCATGGGTATAGGTTTCTACCATAGTACATAATAAGTGTATCTCCTTTAAGTGGGAGCCAGAGCCAGCCTTCGCCCAAGGAAGATCGTTAGGCTGGCTCTTGCCGTTGATTTTAACGGGAACAATTTTATTGTAGCACAAAAAATATTATATTATAGCATATTTTGAAAAGTTTTGTAAAAAAATTTTGAGGGAATCGGGAGTCGGGAATCGGGAGTCGGGAATCGGGAGTCGGGAGTCGGGAATCGGGAATCGGGAATCGGGAGTCGGGAATCGGGAATCGGGAATCGGGAATCGTCAGAAAAGAAGGAAATTAAACCCAAAATTCCCCCTTATAAAAGGAGGAAATGCAACCCAAAAGTCCCCCTTACTAAGGGGGATTTAGGGGGATCCGAATCAGGGATTCACGTTATAATCCTATTTGCATCAATTCCTCTGCTTTCGAGACCGGAAGTTTCCGAAAACTGGGGCTAAGTCTAGTCAGCCCTTTGGTTGGTGCGTTACGGGACGGATTGTGTTAACACTGGCTACCGAGAAAATCAGGGCTCGCCCGTCCCTAACGCACCCTACGCAACTTACGACTTAGCTATCAGACTTAGGAATTGCCATCCCATCATGGGGGTTAAATAAATGAATCTTCTCTGGGTCTATAGACAGCCAAATTTCGTCACCTATTCTGACAATTTTATCTGGTGGCACTCTGACCTGAAGAGCGCTAGAGTCTTCCGGGATACTCACAGATAGATAAGTCTCGTTACCTAAGGCTTCCACTAGATCAACGGTAACCACCAAGTTTTTAGGAGCAGGAGCACTGATACTCATGTGTTCCGGACGAACTCCTAAGGTTAAGGATTGACCATCATACTGGTGCAGTATGGGTTCCCAGACTTCTGGGAGGGTCAGGCGGAACTGAGAATTACAGACTACCCGAGGGGCTTTCACCTGAATGGGGATAAAATTCATCGGTGGTGAACCAATGAATTCCGCCACAAACCGGTTAGCGGGTTGATTATAGATTTCCAGAGGAGCAGCAATCTGTTGGATGCGACCGTCTTTCATCACCGCGATCCGATCCCCCATAGTCATGGCTTCCGTTTGGTCGTGGGTGACGTAGATCGTAGTTGTACCTAACTGCCGCTGTAGTTTCACAATTTGGCTGCGAGTCTCTGCCCGGAGTTTAGCATCCAAATTAGAGAGGGGTTCATCCATTAAAAACACCTGGGGATTACGGGAAATTGCCCGTCCCAGAGCAATCCGTTGTTTTTGTCCCCCAGACAGCTGCTTTGGCAATCGATTCAGCAAGTGTTCTACTTGTAGCAACTTAGCTACTTTGCGAACCTGCTGGTCAATCTTTTTCTCTCGTTCGGACAGGTATCGCAGTTCCCGAGGAAGCGATCGCGTCATTGTGGTTAAGACATTTTCCAGATTCGAGCGAACTTCCCCATTCATCATGCCTGTAGCCACAAGCCCTTGCCTGATTTGCGGTGGCAGATTCTTGCCCCAATGCACACTCTTAGAGTTCCCATTAGAGTCTTCTGCCATGTTGAATTGCCCATAGCCAGTTCGTCTGAGTCCAAAGGCAATGTTTTCATAGACACTCAGATGGGGATAGAGGGCATAATTTTGAAACACCATAGCGATGTCTCGTTCTTTGGGTGGTAAATCATTAACTTGTCTGTTCCCCACCCAGATTTTTCCCGCAGTCAATTCCTCTAGTCCAGCAATGATCCGCAATAGAGTACTTTTGCCACAGCCTGAAGGACCAACCAGCACCATAAACTCGCCATCGTTGACTTCCAGATTTATGCGCCGCAAGATATTAAGGGTTTTAGGTGTCTGTCCAGACTTTTCTCCTTCAAGGCTTGGTGACTCTTCTTGATTTGTTACCTTAGGTTCCGTTGTTACTGGTGCAACAACAGTATCCCCTTTGCGGGCGGGAACACTTTTAAAAACGTTTTCCAGAATAACCTGTGCCACGTTGGTCAATATCCAATTACGCTTAATTTTTTCTTTACTGTGATCGTTTCCAACTCTGATGCCGTAATTTTTCCATACTTAGGGTTACCACACCTAACGTTACCAGAAACAATCCGATAATTTCCTGTAACCCTAAACCTTGTTGAATCATCCCCACGGCTAAGATGGTAGTTAACACTGGTGCTGTTGACCCGATAATCGCAGCTGGACGCCCACCAATGAGCCTGATGGCAAAGTTTTGCACCAGATAGCTCACTAAGGTTATCACCCCCAACCCCAGACAGCTGAAGTATACAGCCAGTCTTTGGGTGGGTTCAACAAAAAAGCGCCAGGATTGATCTAGGGGAAATGATAAGCTCAGGCTAGAAAATACCAAAATTAATGTAAAATTAATAAAGCTATAAGGAATAGGGTTGAGCTTTCTAGCGCTGACTTGGGTCAAAATAATGTAAACCGCGAAGCTCAAACCCGCACCAGCAGAAGCTAGAACCCCCAATGCAGAAGAGGGCTGCTTAGCTGCGAGACTAGGTAGGGAAATAAGCAACGCTCCACCCACAACACCAACTATTACTAGAGCACGAACTAGGTGTTGGCGAACTAGATGTGGGCTAAATAGATCTGAGGTAAATAGATGTGTGCGATTACCAAACAGCAATCCTGTCAAGATTACCGTCACAATAGGATATATAAAAAAAATCGTGATTGCTACCCCTGGTTGAATAAGACCTAATGATAGGTATATTAGCACTTGGGATAAAAATAAAAAGAAGCTACTCGCCACCACCTGGCCAAATAAAGGCAAGTCTCCCGACAGAGCACAACGCCTAATATCTCGCCACACCGATGGGTAGAGTAACCTAGCCACAAATGCCATCAACGGTACTACTACCAGCATCTTTAGCCACAGAATCAGTAGGGAGTTGCCAAAACCAGGAGCTACCAGGCCTCCGACTTGAACATTCTGTAGACCAAAGATCCAAGATTGATTAAAGATTACATATACAATTATATTCTGAAACGACAAAATTAGGCAAGACAGTAAGGCCAAAAGCACCCCAATTGAGATTTTTTTTGGGATTTTTATACGACTTTTCTGCGATCGCGTCAGCTGTTGTGGGATAGCTTTATCAGCAGCACTCCTCTGTTTTGGGGATACCATAAGTTTCTTGGTGTTGGCAGGGATAGTTTAGAAGCAATAAGCGCGTTTTATCCTGTATGCTAAAGAGTCGCTCAAAATGAATGGGTCATAAAAACATGAATACCACAATCAAGTCTGCTAGTGATTCCCACCAAGGTCTAGAATCGGTAAACACCCCTGATTCCTCTGGCACTGGGCTAACGCGGACGCAATATCAACAAAAAATGCAGCGACGCAAAGAGATACAGGAACAACGCCTAGCTAAAGCCTCCAAACAAAAAGGGCTGATTGTGGTTAACACTGGCAACGGCAAAGGGAAGACCACAGCTGGATTAGGCATGGTCTTGCGATCCCTTGGTCATGGCTACCGAGTTGTGATTGTACAATTTATTAAGGGTGCTTGGGAACCCGCCGAGAAAGCTGCCTTAGAGCACTGGACAGTAGCCACGGATAACAATCCCCCTCAATTAGAGTTCCATGCCATGGGGGAAGGCTTTACCTGGGAGACTCAAGATCGAGAGCGAGACATCGAAAAAGCCCAATCCGCCTGGGATGCCGCCTTAGGGTTTATCCGTAACCCTGACATTAAGCTAGTGCTATTGGATGAGATTAACATAGCCTTGAAACTCAACTATCTCAGCATTGAGCAAGTTTTGGCTGGACTAGACGAAAAACCCACTGATTCCCATGTCATCTTAACCGGTAGGGGAGCACCAGCCCCCCTAATTGAACGAGCTGACTTAGTCACAGAGATGACCTTAGTCAAGCATCCTTTAAAAGAACAGGGGATTAAAGCACAACCTGGTATTGAGTTTTAATCGTGAGTTCTAATCCTGTTAACCAGGGGAGTAGGGGAGAAATTTTTGAACTATTCCTCAACAGTCCACAATCCCCAAGTTTTATGCATTTAGCTTTTGGAGAGTTGTCATACCAATAGCGTGCGTGATCCCGAAAAATTATGGTGTTTTCTGCAAATCAGGTCGCTCTTCTGGTATAATAGCACCCTCAACTGGACAGACTTCGACACAAATGCCACAGTCAATGCAGCTAGAAAAGTCAATCCAGTACCAGTCACTCCCGAGGGCATTTTTCCCTGGTCCTGGATGAATGCATGCCACTGGGCAACATTCAACGCAATCAGCAATTCCTTGGCAAGTATCGGTAACAATCGTGTGTGGCAAAGTGTTTTCTCGCTTGTGCTAGTGGGTCGGATGTGGATCTTTCTTAATTTTATAGTTAGGTAAGTTCCCCCTAGCCAACTCCAACCAATTACTTCCAACGCTTCAATTAGCAGTAGCCCTTCATGGTGCGTGTCTAGACATCACGACCCCCATGAGTTCGGTTATCTCACTTCGCTGTATCTATCTATTTCCTGATTATTGGGTGATTATTTTAATGGAGGGTATACCTGAGGCTTAATCTCCGAAGCCCCACCAAGCTCCCAAGTCCCACCAATGTAATCGACGGACTCTGTCCCTATGATATTGCGATTTTTTCCTCAAGGCAAACAATTGTTGAACCTTTTCAGCTTTACCGGGGTCTAAATATGTAATACAATGGAGCTAAGTTGAAATCGTAATGACTTCGACTTAATCCCAAACTGGTTAACCATTTGGTTAACCCTTACTAAAGGGGATTAACCTAAAAACCTCAAACCACCTGTGGGAGCCTGGTTGCTGCCAAGGTACTAGGAAACTACTACGGGAGTAAGTGCTCGATCAGCCAAACCTCCGGACGCTGTATAAAACCAATCTGTAAATAACTTATATATAAGTATATATCACCTATAAATACTTATATAGTTACAGGGGGGCAGCGGCGGATGAAACATCGAAGCCCTCAACCCCACATCTTCGATTTGTAGGAGTACCATTACTGGGGCAAGCCCCAGACAAAACCTATAAAAACTTGACTTAGTATACAGCGTCAACCTCATAGTTACGGTTAAATCTCTTTCTAAGGAAGGAGGTAGGTGGTTAATACCTCTTGTAATAAATGTAATGCAATCCATGGCGTAATGATCTCAAGGGAAAGAGATTGTAGTTACTTGATGGAGTAAACATCCGCAACAGAATCTACTACACTGCTTGTTTTTGGAGTCACCACTCACCCATGCCCACTTCTAAAACCAAAACCAAAACTACCAAGCCTACCAAGCCTACCTTCTCAGCAGATATGGTTCGTACCTATCTTCATGAGATCGGTCGCGTACCTCTGCTGACCCATGAGCAAGAAATTGTTTATGGTAAGCAAGTGCAGCAAATGATGGCACTCTTAGGAGAAAAAGCCACCTTGGAACAGGAGCTAGAGCGCGAACCGACAACTGAAGAGTGGGCTTCGTCCATTAATAAGACCGAAGCAGAACTGAAAAAAGCCATAGACCAAGGTACTCGAGCTAAGCGCAAGATGATTGAAGCGAATCTGCGCCTAGTAGTAGCGATCGCTAAGAAGTATCAGAAGCGCAACATGGAATTCTTGGACTTAATCCAGGAAGGTACCTTGGGCTTAGAGCGAGGGGTTGAGAAATTTGACCCAACCCGGGGCTACAAGTTTTCCACCTACGCTTATTGGTGGATTCGGCAAGCGATTACCCGTGCGATCGCTCAGCAAGCTCGTGCAATTCGGCTGCCTATCCACATTACTGAAAAGCTCAACAAAATTAAGAAAGTACAACGGGAACTATCCCAGACCCTAGGTCGCAATGCTACTCCCACCGAGATTGCTAAGGAGTTGGAATTAGAACCAGCTCAGATTCGGGAATATTTGAGCATTGCTCGTCAACCGATCTCTCTCGACGTTCGCGTCGGAGATAACCAAGACACAGAGCTGTCTGAGCTCCTAGAAGATGATGGTCTAACACCGGTTAACTACACCACTCAGGAGTCCTTGCGGCAAGACCTAAATCTGCTGTTAGCAGAACTTACCCCCCAACAGCGGGAAGTGCTAGCGCTACGCTTTGGGTTAGAGGATGGCAAAGAGCTATCTCTGGCTAAAGTTGGTAAGCGACTTAACCTCAGTCGTGAACGGGTACGCCAGTTAGAACATCAAGCCTTAGCACAGCTACGGCGTCGCCATGCTAATTTCCGGGAGTACATCGCTAGCTAGCTAATGGTTGAATGTCTTCCAAGCATAAGTGGTAGCCGTTTCTGGCTACCACTTATTTTTTTGTAAAGAAATGTAAAAAACCCCGAAATCTCTGTTCTTACCTTTGGAGTATTTCTATAGTGAGAGTAAAACTTACATCACTGTATAAGTTCACCTATAATTTCACAAAATTTTCACATCCAAACGGGAGAGTGAGGAGGTAAAAAACCTGGGAGAGCCATTTAAGAAGCAATTTGTAAGTTAACCTGGACGAAAAATTATTCTAAGGGTTGAATAAAAGATGAGTATAGACTCACCTATTTCAGCAAAAGGTCACTCATAGTTGCTTAGAGCAAGGGTCAACTAGCTGGGTGAACGGTGGTAGTCAAGCTTCAGCAAAATTTCCGGCTATCACCAGCGCCAACTGTGACAGTTGATAAACCGCTCAACAAAGGAACAAACCAAAGCAGAGTTTAGGCTTAAATAGGATTATAACCTCAAGAGTCAACATAACTCTGGTTTAGGAAAAATTAACTTTTTCTGATTGATTATGGCTTCATCAGTTGATGCTCTAAACTCTCAGAATTTTTGCTCAGGGTGTCTTACAGTTTTTTTTTAAAAGGGGGTAAGTATGATGCTTAACCAATTAACTGGATCGTTCTTGTCAGCACATCAACGGCTAAATCTTAGAAAACTACCCCTGACAAGGCTATTGCTAACGATAGGATTGGTAACTACCTCATCAACTATAGCAACAGCAGCACCTCAACGACCAGATCAAGCCATTGATACTACAGGTAGAGCGTACACTCAAGCAAGCAGTCCAAATGCATCAATGCCTGATGATGGCATCTACCTCTATGGTGAATCCTCACAACCAGGAGAGATCGGTAAAGAATATCTAGTATTTGAAGCGAATCAGGGCAACGTGCTTGGTGCGGTATATATGCCTCAGTCAGAATATAGCTGTTTTTACGGCACCCTAGATTCAAAACAAATGAATTTGACGGTTATTGATCCCTACAACCAAACCGCTTTGTCCCATACCATTGCCCGTCAACAACGTTCACCCATTGCTGCAGTTGGTCAACAACTAACCCTTGACCATCGCTATAGCGCTATGACTTATCCTTACAAGGTTGGACTAGAAGGATATCAACCAATTAGTTCTATTAGTGATGGTGACCAGGAAATTTTGAGAGTTTGCCGGGATAACTACCAAGGAAGAGTCACCGAGTGATTAATGCTCCCCTTGGACTAATACTAATTGTTAGGTAATTCAAGTTTGACTTCACCATTAACAACCTTGGGTTAGGGGTAAGTCTTAATTTAGGGAGCATTAAATCAAAAATCCAATCTCTAAAATTTAAATGCTATTTAAACTCTAAAATTGGCACAGTTACTCATAATCCAGCAACCAAAGCATTTAGCTCAGATTGCATTTGAGTACAAACTTGCTCGTAACAAGCATCAACATAATCTTTATCCTGAGCAGCAACACGACCATAATGCTCAAAAACAATCGGAGGGCAAACACGAGTTGTAATGGGTATGGGCAAGGGTATATTGGGTAGAGGACCAATCGCCAATCCCCAAGGCAAACCGAGATAAATTGGGAAAACTTGTGGGTCAAGACCAAATAACCAGGGTATCCCCAACTCGTGTAGTTGTCGTGCCTGTTCATAGCAGTCACCTAAGACAATCAGGGTATCATGGGCACCGTTGGATATAATCGGTACAATGGGAACTTTTTCTCGTAGTGCCAGTTTAATAAAGCCCTTACGTCCAGCCAATTGAATTTGATGACGCTGGCTATGGGGACGGAATACATCTTGGGCACCCCCTGGATAGACTAAGACACTAGCTCCCTTACGAAAAGCAGCGATCGCCATTTGGGGATTAGCCATGACTGCCCCCATCTTTCCCGCTAGCTGCGCCAGGTCGGGATTAATTTGCCAGGCATTGGAATGCATCAGACCATAAACTGGACGCTGGGTGCCAAAGCGGCGAAACCAGTCATACATCATCATCACCAGATCAGGGGAAGCTAATCCACCATTGTGGGAACCAACCAACAGCACCTTACTCTCAGGAATGTGCTGCCAGCCATCAGTTTTAACCCGAAAGTAGTAGCGATAAAACCATTCCCACTGGGGCAGATAGGATTCAATTACTTCTGGATCTCGCTCTTCTAAAGACCAACCAAACCGATGCGTCAAGGTTATACTATTGAGTTAACTACAGTTAAATCCTATTCCAAAAAACCTCAGCTATAGGTTAAGTTGATTACTAAAAGGTCTTACCAGGGATGCGACTGTATTGGTAAGCATATGCGCGAAGCGCACGCTGTGCGAACAGCAGTCAGCAGTCAGCCTTGGCCAAAGATCACCCTAGGCGAATGGCTGATAGCTGATAGCTGATAGCTGATAGCTGATAGCTGATAGCTGATAGCTGAT
>NZ_CEYLVT010000271.1:0-9238 GCF_982860115.1 Moorena sp. | reverse complement strand
CGGGGCGCGATTGACCGTAGGCCACGCGGGGCGCGAACGCACAGAGCTTGCTCGACCGATTACCTTTAGCTGAGTTTATGACCACCGGAAGTATAACTAATTTCCATCCCCTAAGTCTGGATCTTGCCAGACGACCTGAACCTGGTTCGGATCACGTCGTAAGCTTTGCTCTCGCATTACTTTCTGGGCTTGCCTGGGGTCAAAAGAGCGACTGAATTCACGGCGCAAGTTATTCACTCGTGTCTCAGTTCGCTTCACCTCTCGTTTGACTTCTCGCAACTTGCCTTGCTGTGAGAGATGATAAGGTAATAGTTCCATGAGTGCGGTAATGGCAGCGGCACAGAGAACTAGGTTAACAACTAACTTAGCAGTAGTTTCACCAGCAACTGCCCCGTAAGACTGTCGCTGCGGACGGTGCTTGATTCGAGGAACTCTTCGGCGAGGTTTTGATGGTACCCGAGTTGAGTGAGAGGGTTGGATTGCGTTCATTTCCGTTTACAATGCCACGCTGGTACACCAGCGCCCTTGGGTTTATTATTGGGTTGATTAGGATAGAGTTTTGAGTATGCACCTTTTATTTAGCCAGATAATTTAGCTAAAGAATAGTCTTTATGGAACAATCAAGCCCCCAAATAGACTAAGAGCTTAGCATAATGTGAGTTTGATCACATAAATTTCCTGGTGTTGACTCCAATCCAGGGGACAGGAGCTTCGAGTCAGGATAATAATTCAGAATTATTGCTTATAATATAGAAAATATCTATTAATCTTCCCAGGTAGACTGGCGTTGGCAGCCACCATTCAACTCCAATTCCCCTCCCGTTATACCTGCGTATGAAGCGCGGGAAAGGGGGCGTATAGAGTGTGGACGCAGGTGACCCACACAGCCCGGAGACGAAACCTTAAAATAAGGCAGCCTTAATCATGGAGGCGCGCTTGACCCGTAATTAAATTCGCCATGGGTCGCGCCTCAAAGTTTTAACCCTTTTACCCATAGCCGACCAACCATAAAGGCTGCCCCAGCGAGGGATTGCTCGCTGGGGTAACTTCTGACCCTTGGGAATTGGAGACTCAATCTGTTGCGCTTCTTGATGAGCTCTGCTAAGATTAAAAACTATTAATGTACCCAAAAGGTGCCAGTTTGCGCGCAAGCTGAAAAGCCGCTGCTAAAAGCGTAGATCAAGATGCAAGTAAGCTCAATGATTTTGTCAGAGAGTCTAGAGGCGGCGATTGCTCAGCCATTCAGAGTTTTATGCTCTTAACAATCCCAGTGACCTAGGAGCCGGTACGCGAACACTATAATCGCGTTCTGGAGCTTGAGGGAGTGTCAAGGATTTCACTAGCTTTAATGAGGCTTCGCCATTGATTAACTAGTTTAACTAACCCACCCATAATCTAGGATTTGGGTGGGTTAGTTAAACTAGTTTGTTTATCCTTTGTCCGCTCTAGATCCGGGCCGCTTAGGAGCAAGGCTTTGAGCTTCCCAGGATTATTTGTAAAGTTCCGTAGACAGGCGGAATGCTAGAAATCCCGGAAGCAAAGCCAGCAATAGAGCTCCGATAACTTGGGCATCTGAAATAGGCATCGTATACAATCTCCTTTATTTGAGCGATATTCTATACCATTCACGGTGCGCTTGACCTAGGCAAATTAAACTAGCCACGGGTCGCACCGCAGCCAACTAATACTAATTGGGCTAGTTATGGAATTTTATCACAATAACTTGTCCAATCCAGATATTAGAATCCTTGTAGCTTGGGTTGATCGCAATTTGAGATCAACCCAAGCTATTACCTTTATCTTGCTGCAGGTTCGGTGTGGGGGTTGGAACCTTGCTAGGGTCGCACTGTACTAAAATTATGATTAAAGGTTAAGATAAATTAAGTTAGATATCAAAGTTTTACCAATTTAGGCGATTAAGTATATTACATATACTAAGTTAACCCTTTAAAACATTAATAATTTTTAATGCTAGACCAAATTCTTAACTCACCGTTTAATGTTGGGCTTGAGGGTCCTGTGGTTTTGTTGATTCTGGTCGCACTGGAAGCTGTACTGTCTGCTGATAATGCGATCGCATTAGCTGCGATCTCCCAAGGCTTAGAAACCAAACAACTTCAACGCCATGCTCTTAACTTGGGCTTAGCAGTTGCCTATGTGCTACGAATCACTTTGATTCTGACAGCCACTTGGGTAGTGCAGTTTTGGCAGTTTGAGTTATTGGGAGCAGCCTATCTGCTCTGGTTGGTCTTTGAGTATTTCAGATCTGATCAAGATGAAGAAGATCACCATCATGGCCCGAAGTTCACTTCTCTATGGCAGGCAATTCCCATAATTGCTGTAACGGATTTAGCTTTTTCCTTGGATAGTGTTACGACAGCGATCGCAATTTCTGACCAGACCTGGCTGGTTATTGCTGGTGGCACCATTGGGGTAATTGCCCTGCGCTTCATGGCAGGCTTATTTATTCGTTGGTTGAAAGAGTATGTCTATCTGGAGGATGCTGGCTACATCACCGTGGGCTTTGTGGGATTGCGGCTGTTGGTCAGAGGGATTAAACCGGAATTAGTGCCACCGGAATGGTTAATAATTACTGCTATTGCCTTAGTGTTCATGTGGGGATTTTCTGAAAAGTCTAAGACCCCAGACCTTGAGTCAATTCCTGTAGAAAACGAAGGGCAAGCGGCTTTGGGGAAAGACTAAAGGGCAAAAGAAGCTAGCCGCTAACTGCTTTGAACAAGAGTCGGGAAGAATTCGGCCATCTCCCAATCTAATGATCCATCAATGATCCCAACGCTCACCAAACATTGGTAGAGCGTGGGATTTCCCGTTTAAAGGTAAATCTTACCGTTACTCATAAAGCCAAGAGGTTATGGTTGGTTCCCAGCTAACTAGCTCTTCGTCCTTAAACCAAAGACTAATCTCCTGCTGCGCTGTCTCAATGGCATCTGAGCCATGGATAAGATTGCGACCTGTGTCTAACCCATAATCGCCCCGAATAGTTCCTGGTTCAGCCTCCAGAGGTTTGGTAGCACCAATCATCTTTCTTGCGGAAGCCACTACTCCATTTCCTTGCCAGACCATTGCTACTACAGGACCAGAGATGATGAATGCGATTAGTCCACCAAAGAAAGGTCTCTCTTTGTGAACAGCGTAATGCTGTTCGGCAAGTTCACGGCTGACCTTCATCAGCTTCAGCCCAACTAAGGTAAAACCTTTTGTCTCAAAACGCTGGATGATTTGACCAACAAGATTCCGTTGTACACCATCCGGCTTAACCATCAGAAATGTCCGTTCCAAGTTTATCTCCTCAAATTGTTTAACTCAGGTCAATCTTGGGCATAGCCTTTCCTATGATATTCCCTCAGGACTAAGATTCAAGCCCGCTCTATTGCTAGTTGAATTAACTGATCCACTAATTCTGGAAACGAAACACCTGTAGCTGCCCACAGTTGGGGATACATACTGGTTGCGGTAAAACCTGGTAAGGTGTTGATCTCGTTGATGAAGATTTCCTTAGTGGCTTCAACGTAAAAGAAGTCTACCCGTGCTAAACCAGCCCCATCAACGGCAGTAAACGCCTGGATTGCCATTTCCTGAATCTGGGTAGTCACGTCAGTGGGCAAGGGAGCGGGGATTAGCAAGTCCGCTTGACCTTGAGTGTATTTGGTTTCGTAGTCATAAAAATCACTGTCATAGGTAATTTCACCAACTACTGAGGCTTTGGGATGATCGTTCCCTAGTACAGCACACTCTACTTCTCGCCCTACTACCCCTTCTTCTACAATCAACCTACGGTCGTAACTAGCAGCATGATCTAGGGCGGCTTCTAATTCAGAACGCGATCGCACTTTGGCAATCCCGACCGATGACCCTAAATTAGCTGGTTTAACAAAGTAGGGATAGTTTAAGGTTTCCTCAATTTGGTCACAGAGTTTGGTAAATACACAGGGATCTGACCAAACTTGCGTACGCAAAACTTCCATGTAGTTGACTTGGGGTAATCCAGCTTGGGCATATACTGTCTTCATTGCCAGCTTGTCCATGCCTACAGCAGAACCCAAAACACCACTACCGACAAAGGGAACTCCCATCAGGGTTAGTAATCCCTGAACTGTGCCATCTTCCCCATTCGGCCCATGGAGGATGGGAAACCAAACATCTACCTCACTGACAACGGCAGGAAATTGCCAGACATTACCGCTAGGAGCAGATTCCAGGGGGGTTCCCGAGTCTAAGACCTGTGCGATAGTTTCTCCCGCTGTCCAGATGCCATTTTTTTGAATGTACACTGGCACCAATTCGTACTTAGAGGCATTTTCATCAGCACCCAGAGCATTTGCGATCGCTCTTGCAGAACTAATGGAAACTTGGTGTTCTCCTGAGACACCACCAAACAGCAGTCCAACTCTGCGTTTTGTCATAAAATCTACAGTCAACTAAAAATCTTCTAATAAAGAGCCTAAGCGACTTAGTAATGGATCATCAGATTGATCAGCGTCTTTTTCCCATCCTACTTGAGCCGTAGCATCTGACTCTCTAGTCGCTTTTGCTGTGGCACCCTGTTCCTTTAAGCTAGACACATCCGTTGTACTAAAATTCGACAGCACTGTTTCTACACCAGCAACTTGCTGTTTTAAGTGTTCGAGTTGTTGATGAGAACGGTCATCCACTTGCTTGACCTGTTCGATTAAGGCCGTCAATTGATCATCAAGTTGATCAGAGGATTCTTCAGTAGATAGAACTTGCTCTAATTTCCCAAGCTGCTGTTGTAACTGGGTCAATTGTTGAGTTGTATTAGAGTCTATTGCCTCAATCCGTTGAGTCAGATCACTTAGCTGACTATTCAGTTGGCTAGGACTCTGAACCGATAACGTCTGTACCACTTCAGTTAATTGCTGCTGCAGTTGGGTTAGCTTGTCTTCAAGATTTCCAACACCTGTTGTTTCCTCGCTTGTTCCCTTGGTTGTTTCCTGGGAGGATGCTTTTTCCTCAGAGGATTCTGGTTTTAACAGAAACTCTTGGATAGCTTGCTTGCACAACATGCTAAAGCTAGGATACTGACCCTTAGCTAGTTCTTTTTCTACTGCCTTTAGTAGGGCTTGATCCTCCCGGTTAGCGGTAAATGCTACTGTTTTATTTACTTTTTTTGCTATAGGTGCCATGGGAATTATGCCTATAATCCTAGTGGATAATTACAATACAATTTATCTACAATTTATCGAGATGCTGACTGCTTCTGCACCTCTCCATAAATGTATTGTCCCAAAGCATTCGCTTTTCGAGAGGGTTGAGCTAAGTAACCCTTTAGTCTAGCTTCTTGAAAGATAAGTTGAAGATCATTCCAGAAGAATTGTCCACCACCACCGGTCACTACTACGTCGGTGGTGCGTTCTGGTAGCCAGGCGAGCAAGCGATCAGACAGTTCACGGGCAAAACTTTTGCGCAAACTGGGTATAATTTCGTCCAGGTCTGTGGGCTGAGCAGCACCTTTAGGACGATAAAAGCGCTCTCCCTCTGGACGATTAACGGCTTTGATTAATAGTAACGATTGACTGTCAGCTCCCTGAATTTGGGCAGCTAATTGATCATAAAACTCATTCATGGCAAAGGCTTCACTCTGAGATGCTCCTCTAGCAAATCGGAATGAATCTGCCATGATAAAGTCAGTGGTTTGGTGGCCAATATCCACAACAGCCACGGAACGGTCATGCAATCCACCATCGGATGGATTGCTCTCCTGAACTTCAACCCAGATCAAACTACCATAGCCCTCTGGTATCACCCAAACTTTTTTAATCGTAATCGAGACTTCTTCCCCTCTGTAGTACATGACATGAGGAGAAGCCAGAATACCAATTAATTCGTCTTTTTCACGCTCAAACTGCTCTTGGGAATGGTAGGGCAATCCCATGATAATTGCCAAGTCACCTTGAAGCTCGAAATGTCCTATGCAGGCAAAAACTTTTATCAAGGCATCTTCTACTTTCGATTGACCAACACCCAAGTTAGCTCCGAAGTCAGCAGCTAGTTGTCCAATGGCGTATCCTTTGCCTTGATACTCCAGCCAAATATCTAATAGAGGGTCACCCAGCCGAGCATCAAACCCACCCCGACGCACTTGCTCAACGGTGAGATGGGCAACGTTGGCAGGAATTAGCACTACACCATCGGGGTAACGGCTGATACAAGCTTTAGTGGAGGTGCGACCTAAGTCAATGCTGAGAATAGGAACTTTGTTCACGATGGTAGCAAGCTGTTTAGCAGTCATTGGTTAGTATATATGAGTTTGTCTAACTCAACTCACAAAAAATCGTCCGATGTTTGGAAGCCCCCTCTAGGCAAGAGCGGGGTTAGGTGTGCAGGAGACGCAGGTTGACTCAAGTTGGTTGGACACTATGGCATCTAGCTATTTCACCTAATAATAGTAGAATACTGATTCATAGACCTCTTAGACACCTAGGATTACAACCAATTGCCAATTACTAGATAAGGTGCCCAATAGGCGGGGTGAGCATAGGGTCCTCCTGCTTCCAGTAAAGCGATTTGAGCAGCACGAAGGGCTTGGGCTTTGTTTAAGTTTGATTGTCGCAAACCCTGGTAGAATTGGGCAGCAATTTGGGGAGTGGTTTGATCATTAATGAACCAAAGCGATGCTAAGGCACTTCTGGCTCCTGCTTGAATAGCTACACCGGCTAAACCTAATGCTGCTCGGTCATCACCAGTGGCGGTTCGACAGGCAGTAAGGGATAGTAACTCCACTGGCTCAGTAGTACTAGCTACACTGCGAATTACCCGATCTAATTCATCAATGGTGAGTTGATCATTTTCCCCGGTGACTAGGAAAGTATCTTCGGGTTCAGTGCCGAATTCACCGTGAGTAGCTATGTGAATAATCGGGTAAACCGTTGCACCTAATTCTTGTTGTAAGCGATCGCGGGTAAAGTCCTCATCGAGTAGCTGTTTGCTCTCTGGTATGGTCTGTGTCACTGCCTTAACTTCTGTGGATACATTGCTCAAGGCGTCAAATATACGACCATCGACAATAGCTTCTTTGGTTAAGCCCAACACCAGTGCTCGCCAACTTCCAGCTGTTAATGGTTTAGGCTCAGTCAGGGTGAGGGTGGGAGTGGTTGCGATCGCATAGCGTTCAACTAAAAATTTTTCCCCGTCGTGGAGGGCTGCCATGGGCACAGTGCGTAGGATGCCATCATTGATGAAGACCAGGGTTTCTATTTGAGCTTGTTCTAATTGATTGGCAAAAGGACGAATTAACCCATTGTAAATTTTTTGTGCTTTTTGGGAATTGTAAGGCTCAAAAAAGGTTTCTAGTTCTTTACGAAATTGATTAATGTCTTGTCTTAGACTTTCGCGATTACTATCAATCCATGACCATTGCTTTTCACCATTCGGCAGACTTAAAATCACTGCAGTTCGGTCTTTCAGGATAATGGTGCTAATCACTGCTGTCCGAGTACTGACTAGGTCAACTCTGGCTGGATTCACTGCTGGTAACACACAGTCGTTACCAAAATAATCTTGTAATTCTGCTAGTTTGAGACCATCAAAGGTTTTCAGGACAATGTTAATATTCTGAGTACGCACATCGGGTGAAGCTGATTTTAGGAACGTTTGATCTCCCTCTAACCTCAATTCCACTAACTGTCGGTAAATTGGGTTAACGGTGTCAATAAAATCAAATTGGACATCTCGACTGGCAGTTAGGATATCGCTACGGATTGTTTCGAGAGTAGCGATCGCGTTTTCGTAGGCTCCAATTGCCTCATCTACTTTCCCCTGGTCTTTAAAAATCCGTGCTGTTTGCCACTCCCACAAGTACAGACTATCCTGTGCGAGCAAGTTTTGCTCAGCTGCTAACCTAGCCTGTTGGCTTAACTCTAGGGCTTTGGTATACTGGTCACGACACTCATAGATATGACCCAGTTCCCCTAGGGCAAAGGATTGGGAGCGGTGGTCATTAATCCGTTGCGCTATTGAAACTGCTTGAGCGAGGAGTGCAGTAGCCTGGGGTTCTAGTTTGGGCTGATAGCATCGCATCCAGGGACTGGTTTCATGAGCTGGAGCAATCGGTTGCAACAGATTAGCTAACTCAATGGCAGCATAAACCTTATCCTGGGAATCTGGTAGACTTTCCAAGAGGGAGTAGGCTTTTTGCCATTCTTTTTGCCATTCTCTAACACTAGCGCTATTTTTATCAAGGCGGTAGTAGAGGGGAATCCCATTAAGCCTTGCCCGCATTTGACCAGATTGGTCGTTTTGAGTAATAGCAAGATCGAGGCTTTTCTGAAAATACTTTAGTGCTTCGCTATCGTTATTTTTAGCTTTTTCTTCGAGTTCCAAAGCCTTTGTTGTGTAGCCGATTTTTTGAGCAGAATTTGCCCGACGATAGCTGAGCTGAGCTTTGCTACTGTAAGCATTACCTAAACTATTCAGGGCTGAGGATTGATAGGGAAGGTGGTCAATGTCTTGGGCAATAGTTAAGCTCTCTTCGAGATAGTTAATCGCTAGATCGTACTTGCCCCTGAGGCGATAAGCATCCCCCAAACTCCCCAGAGCCGCAGCAACTCCAAGTTGGTCTTGATGGGTGCGAGCCAGTTGTAACGCACTTTCTGGCACACAGGGGTTATCTTGGGGATTATCATGATTAATGGTACCACATAATAATGCGATCGCTTTTTGATTTTGCCCCAATTTACTATAAGCTTGAGCCCGTTCGGTAAGCATCCGCCCTACCTGTTGTAAATCCCCCAGTTGCTGATAATTAGTGGTGACTTTTTCCCAGTAGTTAATGGCTTGGTCGATTTGACCAATTTGCTGATAAGCTCTCGCTAAGTTTTCTAGAACAATAGTTTGATTAGGGCGGTTGTTGGTTTGTTGATAAGTAGTTAGGGCAGTTTGCCAATACTCTATAGCGCTAGTAAAATCTCCCAGTTGGTAGTGTTCCACCCCTTGTTGGACAAGTTGGCTAGCATCAGGGGATTGAGCTGTGGCTGGGTTTCCCACTTGCAGTTGCCAGGTGGTAGCGGGAACATGACCGAGCCACAGGGTAATGGTGAGGCTGGAGAGGAAAAGAAGTCCTAGAAGGGTTCGGACACTGGATTGGGGGCTCATGGGAGAATGCCAGTTGCAGATTTAAATGATAGCAAAGGGAGTCGGGAGTCGGGATTCCCGATTCCCGATTCCCGATTCCCGATTCCCGATTCCCGATTCCCGATTC
>NZ_CEYLVT010000270.1:2930-9260 GCF_982860115.1 Moorena sp. | reverse complement strand
GAATCTGTTTTTCCAGTCGCTCCCTAACTTGAACGTCATGCAAAGTCTGGTAAAGCATGGCATTTTCCAACGAAATTGCCGCTTGATTACACAAAAGGCTTAACACTTCTAAGTGTTCATTGGTAAAATTTCCAGAAATTATATTATTTTCTAAATACACCATACCAATCAGATTGTCTTTCCGCAGAAGTGGCAAACAAACAGCTGATTTTGGCTGATGCTTTCTGATGTATATGTCCTCAGCAAAGGTAGAGTTATTAACAAGATTATTTAAAATCAAGTTTTCTTGAGTGATAGCGACATAATTAATTACCGCTCTGGGCAACTGCTGAGTAATGGTTACTGGAATTGACTGCCGGAATGTTACACCATGGTTAACCACTGATCCAGCTGCTTTTATCATAAGTTTCCCTTCCTGTGACAAAATGATAAACCCCTTTTTTGCTCCAGCATTAGTTAGGAGAAGCTGTATCAACTTGTCCAGTAAGTTATCGAAAACGATTTCTTCTGAAATGGCTTGAGATGCCTTGATAACGTCAGATAAATCCAGTGCGGTTAAACTTACTGCTATCGTCGAGTTGGTTATAGAATCTACTGGAACTGTCGTTGTTGCTTGGGCGGTAATTTTGCTAAGAAGTTGGGGGTATCTTGATTCTAAGTCTCTCACTTTTGCCACAGCTCCCCAGCGACTGTATCCATAGTAGGCATCAGTTAAGTAAGCCTGGGCGATCTTTCGTTTGCCACAAGACAGATAAAACTCTGCTGCTAGCTCATTGGCCAGTGCTTCTTCCTGGATATAGTCCTGGTCTGCTGCTCCTTCAATGCCTTGGTCATAAATTTCCATGGCTTGCCAGTGTTGCCCTAAAACTCGTGCTTTCTCTGCCTCCACTAGCTCGTATTTATGTTTGAAGTTTGATGGAGCATGGTATGCCCAGGTTTTCAGGGTTTCCTGATTAGCTGCTACTTGGGTCAGGTATTCACTTTGCTGCTGTGGCTCGACATGGGGATAGTGACCCAAAAGCGCTAGAGAATAGTAGAAATTGTGTTCAGCAATAAGAATCATGCCAGGGACAGCTTGTGCGTATTGCTCTGCTGACCTGGCCTGAGCAATAGCTTTTTCGGGTTCCTTAAACCAATAAAACAGAATGGATTTGGCAAGATATAGATAAAACAGAGAGGTTCCATTATTCTGTTCTCTTAAAATAGGAAGCATTTCTAATTCATTAAAGTCTTCCCCAATTAACTTACAGGGATCGTCAGATCTGCCAAGTAAATTTAAGGTTAATTGTTTGCCGATTTTAGCATAAGTAACATGATAGTCTAGCTTTCTTTTTTGCAGCCAATCCAGATACTGGCCATACTTTTGAGCACCAAAGTCCAAATCATATCCCACAAAAAATAGGTTGGCACAGTAGTTGATGGCAGCATAACCGCCATACTCTAGATTTCCGGTTTCAAGACCGCTGTTAAAGGCCTCTAGTAAGGGGTCTATGGTTTCCTTGAGATGCTCTTTCCAGTGCCTGATATGACCGTTAAAAACATCTAATACTATGCATTTGAACTCCTGAGCATGGAATTGCTCCAACAGCATCAAAGACAGTTGACCAAATTTATAGCCACCATCGATATCTCCCATAAATCCACACAGGATCATGGCGTAATTAATATAGGTGTCCGTGGACAGATGTGAATTCCCATGGTTGATACATAGATTGATTCTTGTAAAGATAAACAGTGGATACAATGACGGATTAGCAATAAAAGCAGCGTTTCCTACAGACTTTAAGATCCCGATGGCCGCTAGTTTAGTGAGGTCAGTCATTTCCGGTAGGTCAACCAAATCCTCACTAATCAGGTTTTTAGGGGGTTCTTGATCCAGTTGAATCCCGAGCATGTCCAGAACCTGTAGCCCCGTATCCAGGGCGACTTGCATTTGGTTTTGAGCAATATAAGAGTAGATTTTTAGTTCATACACTTTGACTTGATCTAATTGGGTTTTGGCTTGTTCCAGAGCCACTCCAGCCAAGAGGTTTGATTGCTCAAAATTGCTGTTGAGGTATTCCGCTTCCACCACTTCTATATAGAAAGCAAGGGTGAAGTCATAGTTGTCAGCCCAGGTATCCGCTGCTAGGAGTCCTAGACCTACATTCAGATACTTGAGAGCGCTGGGATAAGCCGCTGCGGCCTTGGCTTTCTGACCCGCAGTCAGATTGAGTTGAGCTAGCTCATCTTTTTCCCACTGAGCGGTGAGTAAGTCGGTGCCAAAATTGAGTTGGTTAACCAAGGCAAAGATATTCTGTTCCCGTGCCTCTGGAGTGGTATGGTTCAGCAACAATTTGCCAATTTTTAGGTGGGTTGCTTGTTGATCGGATTCCGGAATTAGAGAGTAGGCGGCTTGCTGCACCCGGTCATGTAAAAATTTGTAGTTAACCTTGACATCACTGAGGCCAAAATCTGCGGATTCTTCTTGTCCAAATAGCAGAGGAATTTTGTAACTATCACTCAACGGCAGAATCAAACCGATCTGTAGTGCCTCCCAGAGCTGAGCAGCCGTGATAATGGTTGAGTCTTCATTGACAATGGCTAGCATCTCTAAGTTAAACTGATTGCCCAGACAAGCTGCCAATTTTAAAACCTGCTGGGTCGTTTCTTGTAGCTTGCCAATACTTCTGGCAATCAGTTCCACCACATTATAATCGGTGATGCCAATGGCTTGAATTTCATCAATATCCCACTGCCAGCTGCCACTGCTGACGTCATAACTCAGCAAATTTTCTGAGTAGAGGGTTTTGAGCAGTTGGGTCAAGAAGAAGGGATTACCTTGGGTTTTATGGAATAATAGCTCTGCTAGGGGTTTGGTCTGGTTTTCTCCTTGGGTGTCATTGAGAGTATCGGCTACTAATTGCTGAACGTATTTTTTCTGTAACGGCTCAATCGTAATCTGATGTATGACTGAGTCAGTTTCTTGAATTTTCTCAATGCTTTGAATCAAGGGATGGGTCTGACTGACTTCATTATCTCGATAAGCTCCTATGATTAATAAATAGTTGTGATCGCAGTTCGTCATTAACGTCTGGAGCAACGTTAAAGAGGCTAAATCTGCCCACTGTAAATCATCAACGAAGAGCACCAGGGGATGTTGGGGTTGGGTAAAGACACCGATGAATTGTTGAAACACCCGTAAAAATCGGTTTTGGGATTCCGATGGTCCGAGTTGGGGTACTTCCGGCTGTTCACCGATAATCAGTTCCACTTCGGGAATGACATCAATAATCACCTTGCCATTGGCACCGAGAGCATTTACTAAATTCTCTTTCCAAATCCCTAGTGTTTCAGGGGGTTCTGTCAACAGTTGCCGACTTAATCCCCGAAATGCCTCCACCAGAGCAGCGTAAGGACTATTCCGCTTAAACTGGTCAAATTTACCACCAATAAAATACCCTCGGGCTTTGACAATTGGTTTATGAACTTCATTGACCACTGAGGTTTTACCAATCCCTGAGTAACCGGATACCAGCATCAATTCAGTGGCTCCAACACTGACTCGTTCAAAGGCCTCCATCAGGGTGGCTACTTCCCTTTCGCGACCATAGAGTTTTTGAGGGATTAGCAGTCGGCTCCCAATGTCATAGGTTCCGGGAGTGAAGGTTTCAATTTTTCCGGTGGTTTGTAGCTGGTATAGACAGCTTTCTAGGTCAACTTTTAGTCCAGTAGCACTTTGGTATCGGTCTTCAGCATTTTTCCTTAGGAGTTTCATCACAATCAATGAAACTACTTCACTAATTTCTGGATTAAGCTGATCAGGAGGGACAGGATATTGAGCCAGATGATGGTGAATCAATTCCATGGGATCGGTGCTGATAAAGGGTAGCCGATCCGTTAGCATTTGGTAGAAGGTGGCACCTAAGGAATAGAAGTCGCTGCGGTAGTCAATGGAGCGGTTCATCCTCCCGGTTTGCTCCGGTGAAATATAGGCAAGAGTCCCTTGGAGCCAATTAGGATTCCTAGTGGTGGGATTCTCTAGAGACAGGCGCGAGGCAATGCCCAAGTCAGTGATTTTAACTTGTCCTGTTTCCGGATTGATGATGATATTGGAGGGGTTAATATCTTTATGAATAATCGGGACCTTGTGCAGCTCATCCAAGGTTTCTACTAGAGAAATAGCGATCCGCAGAAACTCCTTTAGAGTCATGGTGTGAGAGTTGAGAAACTGCTTCAGGGATTGACCCCCAAAATCTTCTAATATCAACGCCAACCCATTATTATAGTTTTCCAGACCGTAGCATTTGACAATGCCTTCACAATCAATAGCTTGGGAGATTGTATATTCTTGTCGTAAGCTGCTAATCTCTTTAAGGGAGGGATAGTCCGATTTAATAACTTTAATAATAACTGGTTTTTGCTGTTGCTGGTGATAGCCGCGATAAACAACTGTATTAACACCAGCTTCTAGTTCTTCTAGAACTTTAATTTGAGATTTTGGTAAACTTAACATCATCATCCCTCCCTTAAAGTTTTTATATATAGTAATTGTGATAGCTATATGTGATAGCTATATGTGATAGCTATATTGATTGAATTTTGTTTGATTTTATTTAATCTTGAAGTGCGACCCGTGATGGCGCTTCTGATTTGGCTCAAGTTCAGTAGGGTGGGCAGTGCATCAGACAGATAATGAACCTTGCAAAGAGCCTTGGTAGGCACTGCCCACCGTAGGATTAATGTCTGTTTGCCTCCAAAATCTGGTGTAGTTCAGTAGTAGTTCAGTAGGGTGGGCAGTGCACCAGACAGATAATGAACCTTGCAAAGGGCGTTGCTAGGCACTGCCCACCGTAGGATTAATGTCTGTTTGCCTCCAAAATCTGGTGTAGTTCAGTAGGGTGGGCAGTGCATCAGACAGATAATGAACCTTGCAAAGGGCGTTGCTAGGCACTGCCCACCCTAGGATTAATCACAATGGTGCAAGATCTCGGTCAAACCCAACCTTTTACATCCAAATGCAACGCCGAGCCGGGGTTTGCAGACACGTCCTGTCAGGAAAAGTTCAACGGTAAAGGGAGAAAGGTGGAGTGCTATTGTCCCTTTTGCCTTTGGCCATTCTGCTTTTACCCGACCTTCACGTCAGTGGTCTTGCATTCAATTGAGAATTTCCATACAGCATAGTTTGATACAGCCTATTTTAGGGATTACATCTCTAGAGTTCCCGCAAAGCCTACTTAGGTAACAGTCAGATCACCTCCAGTTAATTACTTGGTTGATCCAATGGTTTGTGAACAGTCTCTTTATATGATCTCCGGATAATTACCCTTAATCAAAATCTCCCGATTCCCGATTCCCGATTCCCGATTCCCGATTCCCAACTCCCGTTCCCCTCCTGGGAGGGGTTAGGGGTGGGTTCCGATTCCCGATTCCCAACTCCCGATTCCCGATTCCCAACTCCCGATTCCCGATTCCCGATTTCGATCATTGAATTAATATAGGGTTTGTATTTGAGTTGTAAACTTTAATGGTCTTTTTTGATTGGACAATAAAACTCCGTAGCTGTTTCACCTCTTGCTTGTTGCCTGTTGCCTGTTACCTTTTTCAGCAATTCCTGTGTTTACAACCTAAATACAAAGCCTATAAAGGGGTATTTTCTATTGGGGAATTGACAAATGCTTTTAAAAGATTATCTTTCTTTTTGCAGCTTGATCTAGATGATTGGAAACATAGTCAAGACAATAACTCTTAACAATTTTTAGTAATTAGTAAAAGTACTATTAAGAAAGTATTAATTCAGTTACTTGACATTACAAAAGTTATAAGTATATAAAAATACCTATAAGTATACGTATAATCATCGACATTTCACCCTCAGGCTCAGTGACTACTAACCCCCCTTACTTGGTGCAGCGACACAGGCACCTTGCCTAGGCATAATATAAATTTCATGCTGCTTTCGGTAGGTTTAATTTCTCTAGTACTAGGCATGATATCCCTGAGAAAATCCCTAGCACTCTTTCCTGGATATGTGTATATTTACTTACTCGATTAGCTACGACGGAATGATTTTTAGGGTTTGTTAGAACTACTTGTGTAGCCGTTGGAGTTGATCAAACGGGTTAATCAAAACCCCGAAAGACTCCAAAAAACAACTCAATTTGTACAGAATAACTTCTACCGGAGAATCAACATGAAATTGACCGCAAATTTAAAAACCTTAGAAACCACCGTTTCCCAACTTGTCGCCAAAGCCTGGCTCGACGATGAATTCCGTAAGCGCTTTGTGAGTGCTCCTCGGGAAATTCTTCGGGAAGCTGGACTAGTGGTAGAAGATTTCGTGAACGTGGT
>NZ_CEYLVT010000270.1:0-2830 GCF_982860115.1 Moorena sp. | reverse complement strand
ATTACCCTAATAGAGCAACCAGATACAAACCTATCAATTTTTATCTCTAACCGGCTTTACCTCTAACGGGGGGTTAGCTACGGCAATCTGGACTGGTAACGGGCTTTTTATACCTGCCCGTTGCTTAGTCCGATACTTTGGATCAGCCTTAGTTGGATCCGATTGAGTATCGGTACACCTACTCAATCAATTCCACTTCATCAAACCGACTCGATCAAACGGGGCTAGTCAGCTTAAGCTAAGCCCTAGATTTCTAGTTTACCATATCTTGCTTAAATTATAGCAAGCTTAAACTATAGCAATTCCAGTAAGTCTCATCAACTAATCACTAGATTACAGGACTATTGATCTATCGTCAAGGGTTAGCCCCCTAATTCTGCTGCCATAGTTAAGGCTGCTGTGATAATTTTTCTTCCCTGTGCCCTACTCCCTATTCCCTTTGGGATAGTATGCCTCCCTAGAGAAAAAATAAAAAGTAACAATGCTTAACAAACCTATATTTAAACCTTGCTTTCATATCGAAGATGTGGACTCAGTTGGTGTCTTTCTACTGTCCGAGTCAGAATATTTTGTTCTCAATGGTGATCTTTATGAAAAATTAGCTCCTTTAATTGATGGGGAGCATTCCGTGGAAGAGATTATTAACCTGCTGCAAGGCCAAGCCTCCACGGCTGAGATTTACTATGCTTTGATGCTGATGGAAAAGAAAGGGTATATCGTGGAAAACGATCACCCGATGCCCTCAGATATGCCATCAGAGGTAGCAGCGTTCTGGAATTTTCTGAATGTTGATCACACCACAGCCACCAGCCGCTTGCAATCTACTAAGGTTTCAGTAAGGTCTTTTGGCACGGTTCCAACCCAACCCTTGATCGCCATCCTGGAATCACTCAATATTCAGGTGGCTGAAGACGGAGATATTGCTGTTGTATTAACCGATGACTATCTCCAAGTCGGTCTTGATCAGTTCAATCACAAGGCTTTACAGTCCCAGCGTCCATGGATGCTGGTCAAGCCAGTGGGCAAAATGATTTGGATTGGTCCGATTTTCGAGCCTGGAAAAACTGGGTGTTGGGAATGTCTAGCCCAACGGCTGCAAGCCAATCGCCCCGTGGAAGATTTTCTGCGCAAACATCGCCAACCTAACAGTATCTCCACGGCTTTCCCAACCTCTCGCTCTTTACTACCCTCTACTCTAAACACTGGACTAAATCTAGCGGCTACTGAAATCGCCAAATGGATTGTTCAGGGAGACCATCCATCCCTGAAAGGGACTTTGGTCACCTTTGACACCATATCCTTAGAAACCAAAAATCACTCTCTAGTCAAGCGTCCTCAATGTCCTGCTTGTGGCGACTCAGACTATCTAGGAAATAGAGACCCCTTGCCCGTTTTATTAGAAAGCCGGAAGAAAACCTTTACAGCTGATGGTGGACACCGTTGTGTTTCACCAGAAAAAACCCTTCAGCGATACGAACACCACATCAGTCCGATTATCGGAGCAGTTAGAGGAATTAGTAAAGTTTCTAAGTTAAAAAGCGATTTGACCCCTACCTATGTGGCTGGACATAATTTTGCCAGCATGTTGGATAGTTTATACTTCTTGCGGAAACACCTCCGTGGCAGAAGTGCTGGCAAAGGACAGACTGACGCTCAGGCCAAAGCCAGCGCCCTTGGGGAAGCGATTGAGAGATATTCTGGTGTGTTTCAAGGAGACGAAATTCGACGCAAAGGTAGCTACAACACTATGGCGGATGTGGCGATTCACCCCAATGCTTGTATGCTGTTTAGCGATCGCCAATACCAAAGCCGCCAGGACTGGAATCAAAGCTGTCCGAGCTTTTTTCAAAAGGTTCCAGAACCCTTTGATGAGCAACGAGAGATTGAGTGGACACCGATTTGGTCTTTGACTGACAAAACATTTAAGTATTTACCCACAGCTTACTGCTATTACGGCTACCCGAAACCCTCTAAACCAGATTGTTGGGCAGACTCCAATGGTACTGCGGCTGGCAACACCAAAGAAGAAGCAATCCTACAAGGATTCATGGAGTTAGTAGAGCGAGATAGTGTAGCGCTGTGGTGGTATAACCGCCTCAAACGACCAGCTGTGGATTTAGAAAGTTTTAACCAACCCTATTTTACAGCTCTCAAGGAGTATTACCATTCCCTCAACCGTGAACTTTGGGTACTGGATATCACTAGCGATTTAGGGATTCCGGCCTTTGCTGCTCTTTCCAGGAGGATTGATCAACCTGTGGAAGATATTATTTTTGCCTTCGGTGCTCATTTCGATCCCAAAATTGGGATTATGCGATCGCTAACGGAATTAAACCAGATGCTTCCAGCGGTTATATCCATAGCTCCCGATGGCAGCACTAATTACAACTACTCCGATGAGTTAGCTACAGACTGGTGGCGAATGGCTACCTTAGAGAATCAGCCGTATCTGATACCAGATGAAAATACTACTCCAAAACTCTACAGCGATTATCCTCAACTGAGCAGCGATGATCTGCGAAACGATGTTCAAACCTGTGTAGACATTGCTGCCAAGCAAGGTATGGAAACCCTGGTTCTAGATCAAACCCGTCCCGATATTGGACTCAATGTTGTCAAAGTCATTGTCCCCGGTCTGCGACACTTTTGGAAACGGTGGGCTCCCGGAAGACTTTATGATGTGCCAGTACAGATGGGTCAGTTACCAAAATGCCTCAACGAAAACCAACTCAACCCATTTCCGATTTTCTTCTGACAGACAACCTTCAACAAAATAACAATGCTGAAAGACTATCAAATTATTGATGCCGATGGCCATGTGACTGAACCG
>NZ_CEYLVT010000269.1:0-9290 GCF_982860115.1 Moorena sp. | reverse complement strand
TTACGGAATTCCCCAAGGCTGAAAGCCCCGTGTTTTTAAACCGGGGATGAAAGCCAGGTGGCGACTTTAGTCGCCGTGAATAAAGAGGGTATCGAACTCTAGTTGACATTTTTATATAAGATTGCTAGTATAAAGGTATGTCGTTCGCGTAGCGTAACCGAAGGTTAAAGAGGTCGAGATTCGGTGATTATTTTAGAGTTCAAAGCCAAAGGCAAAGAGTCCCAATATTCAGCCATAGATGAAGCAATTCGGACAGTTAAATTCATCCGAAATAGCTGTATCCGCTTATGGTTGGACAATAAAGGGACAGGAAAAAGTGACCTTAGTCGGTATTCTAAAATCCTAGCCAAGGAGTTCCACTTTGCCAATGAATTGAACTCTACTGCTCGTCAGGCTGCGTCTGAAAGGGCATGGTCATCGATTGTTCGCTTTTATGATAACTGCAAGAAAAAAGTCCCAGGCAAAAAGGGTTTCCCAAAATTCCAAAAACGTGCTCGCTCTGTCGAATATAAGAAGTCAGGCTGGAAACTTTCCCCTGACAATAAATCGATAACATTCACGGATAAGAAGGGAATTGGGAAGCTTAGACTCAAGGGGAATTGGGACTTGTGGCGTTTTGACAAGAAACAAATAAACCGGGTTCGGATAGTTAAACGAGCTGATGGGTATTATGTTCAATTCTGCGTTGCAGTTAACGTAAAAGAGGAAACAGAACACACAGGTGAGATGGTTGGATTGGATGTAGGACTTAAAGAGTTCTATACAGACTCTAACGGTCATTCCGAACCCAATCCCCGATTCTACAGGAAAGGTGAAAAACGTTTAAAGTTTTATCAACGTCGGGTTTCCCGAAAAAAGAAAGGCTCATCCAATCGTAAAAAAGCCGTTAATAGATTAGGTAGACAACATCTTAAAATAAGTAGGCAGCGCCAAGAGCATGCCAAGAGACTGGTTAGAAGTTACCGCAAGAAGAGTGCAGCCTTTATAGTTGGTAGGCTATGCATCAAAGGTGACAGATTTTGTTCTAAGGCTGCACTCTTCTAAGGTTTCGTCTCCGGCGCGCTGCGTAATCCGTTCGCGTAGCGTCGGCTTCGCCGAATCTAACGATCTGGTCGCTTACGAAGATTTAAGAATCAAAAACTTAGTTAAAAATCACTGTCTCGCTAAATCTATTAACGATGCAGGTTGGTATCAATTTAGGAAATGGTTAGAGCATTTTGGAACTAAATTTGGCAGGATAACTGTTGCCGTAAATCCTGCCTATACTAGTCAAAACTGTTCTGATTGTGGCGAAGTAGTTAAGAAGTCTCTATCAACTCGAACTCATGCCTGTAAGTGTGGATGTGAGCTAGACAGAGACCACAATGCCGCCATCAACATCCGAAATAGAGCCATAAGTACGACGGGGCACGTCGGAACTTGGGTTATTAACCCTAACGCTTCAGGAGATCTAGCCTCTACTGTTCTTGGTTCCGACCAGGTTCAGCAAGCTGGGTCGTTGAGTGAAGAATCCCCGCGTCTTTAGACCGGGGAGTGTCAAGGATTGCCTATTGAGCCACGACAACCTATGGTGAAGGTTGGCAAAATGCTCCAGAAGCTGTTTTAGATTCTGAGCAGGTGGAATACCCTTAATTTAGAATTGGGTCGGGAAATTTACCCTTGATGCTAAATTCGTCTATGAGCTAATTAGCGATCGCATCATCTCCCCTTCAGCAAAGCTTCCATGCTAAAGGGGCTTGACCCATGATCCATCACCCATGATCCATCACCTATGACTATAGAAAAAATCATCATCACCATTGGCAGTTATGCTCCGGATTTTGAATTGCCGGGAACTGATGAGCAGGTTCACCATCTCTGCCGTTATTTAGAACGTTTCAAAGCAGTGGGCGTTATTTTCTTAGGCAACAACTGCCCCTATGTCAATTCCTACATGCCAAGACTCAAAAACATTCAAGACCAGTTTGAAGATCAAGGTTTTACCCTTGTCGGCATTAATGCCAATGATGTTTATCAGTACCCCGCAGAGAGTTTTGAGGAGATGAAGCAATTCTGCGAAAATCAGCAATTGAATTTTCCTTACCTTTGGGATCCAACTCAAGACGTAGCTCACAGCTTTGGTGCCCAGAAAACCACTGAGGCATTTTTAATTGACCATAAGGGAATTGTATGCTATAATGGATCAATTGATGATAACCCCGAAGATGGTGACGCAGTACAAGCCCATTATTTACACAGTGCGATCGCGTCTCTTTTAGCAGGGCAAGAAATTTCACCACAATCAACTAAGGTAACTGGTAGTCCTATCCAGTGGCGATAATCCTTAAGCTGGGATTAAAAATGAGCGATCAGCGATCAGCGATCAGCTATGACCCATGACGAATGACAAATTTGACTGTTATCTTGATGTGGATAACAATTTCATAACAAAGAGTCGTGGCATGGGGATAAAATACCGAAGGGTTTTACTAAAATTGAGCGGTGAAGCCTTGATGGGCAATTTGGGCTACGGCATCTCACCGGAAGTGGTTCAGGAAATAGCAGCTGAAGTGGCTGCCGTTTTGAATGAAGGTGTTCAAATGGCAATCGTTGTCGGTGGTGGCAATATCTTTCGCGGACTCAAAGCTGCAGCAGGGGGGATGGATCGGGCAACTGCTGATTATATCGGTATGATTGCCACAGTGATGAATGCCTTGACTTTGCAAGATGCTCTAGAACGAAACGATATCCCGACACGGGTGCAAACTGCAATCGAAATGCAGGAAGTGGCAGAACCCTATATTAGGCGTCGTGCCATTCGCCACCTGGAAAAGGGACGAGTGGTCATTTTTGGGGCAGGTAGTGGTAATCCCTTTTTTACCACTGACACCACCGCTGCTTTACGAGCGGCAGAAATCGATGCTGAGGTAATATTTAAGGCAACTAAAGTCGATGGTATATATGATTGTGATCCTAACCTGAATCCTAAGGCCCGACGGTATCAGAGCCTGACCTACAGCCATGTCCTAAGTCAGGATTTGCGGGTGATGGATAGTACTGCGATCGCATTATGTAAAGAGAATAACCTCCCAATTATGGTATTTGATCTAAGGGTGCGGGGTAATATTCACCGCGCTGTTATGGGAGAAACTGTTGGAACAATAGTGGGAGGTTCCTGTGAAATTAGCTGATGTCGAAACCAGTATGCAGAAAGCTGTTGAGGCAACTCAACGGGCGTTCAATACCATTAGGACTGGTCGCGCCAATACTAGTCTATTGGATCGGGTGATGGTTGAGTACTATGGTACCCCAACCCCCCTGAAATCTTTGGCTAATATCAACGCGCCAGACGCTAGTACAATCACCATCCAACCTTACGACAAAAGTATGCTGAGCCAGATCGAGAAAGCCATTACTCTTTCGGATCTGAATTTGCCTCCGAACAACAATGGTGAAGTTGTGCGGTTAAATATTCCTCCACTCACTAGCGAGCGTCGTAAAGAATTTGTCAAAATGGCAAGTAAGTTTGCGGAGGAAGGTCGAGTATCGATTCGCAATATCCGTCGTGATGCCGTTGACTCTGTCCGAAAAGAGGAAAAAAATAAGGAAATCTCTGAGGATGAGTCACGGGATTTGCAGGAGGAGATTCAGAAGTTGACGAATAAATACACAAAAAAAGTCGATGAAGTGTTCGCGGCTAAAGAAAAAGACATCATGACTGTGTAATGCTACTATGTAATGCTACTGTGTAATGCTATTGTTGGTGGGGGGTGAGTTCATTTTGGCAACTCTTCCCTCTATCGGCATTCACAGTTGTGTGTAATTGTTGTACTTGTGTACTTACTAGTTATTTGATACTGAAATGAACCGCTCATCCCACGACTAGCCAGGTCTAGGATGAGCGGAAATTTTTAATCTACTTGAACAAAATCACCCGCTCATCCCACGACTAGCCAGGTCTAGGATGAGCGGAATTTTTCTATCTACCTGAACACTTTGTTAATTTTCTCATATTTTTTCTGACTGAACAAAAAAACAGAATTTAGGAAGTAAACGACTCAATCCTATATTTGGCAAGGGGTTCAAGCAATATTGACTAAATGCTTCATCCTAATTGATGTATGAATTTTTCGTATATAAATGTAAAAAACAATAGGTTTATGTTAATATATGTTGCAGTTGAGAGTTGCTGTTGTTAGTGTAGACTTATGGCTTAGTTTCTGGTAAATACTCATTTCAAGGAGGGTACCAACCATGCTCTACATCAATACAAATTCTGGTTACGGATTGATTAAGTGATGCCAGAATGATTTGAAGGGTATTTCGACCACCGATTCTTACCAAGTTTCCGCAACAAACCGGGGAGAAATATCTTAACCAGTTATCCACCAGATTGAATGGCAAATTGCCGCTTCTCTGACTCCCTTAGCCAATAGTCCCATAGCTAGTGGAGCAGAAAAGGCTGTTGCCATCACTTATTTGTAGGTAGTCTTTAGCAATTTTGAACTGCCTACGGATAACCGTTGCGTGGGAGCAACATTTCACGGTGACTAACTTCACTGTGATTTGGTTTAGCCAGGCATCTTAGCATCGGATACTTGTTTATTTTCAAGTATTGCTTGTTTTCAACTATCAGTATTATAGCACATGAAGATTCAGGGAAAAACTGCTCTGGTTACCGGAGCCTCTCGTGGTATTGGCAGAGCGATCGCTCTGGAGTTAGCCCAACAAGGAATAAAACGCTTACTGTTGGTGGCGCGAAATCGCCAACGTTTAGCAGAAGTGGCGGCTGAGATTGAGCGACAAGGAGTACTAGTTGTGACGCTCGCCTTAGATCTGACCCAAATAGTAGGAGTCAATATTGCGATCGCAGGAGCTTGGCGAACTCACGGACCAATTGATTTGTTGGTTAACTGTGCTGGCGTTGCTCATCAAGCTCCTTTTTTAGAATCGAAACTGCAAAATTTACAGGAAGAAATCGCCACGAATTTAATGGGTATGTACACGATGACTCGTCTGATTGGGCGACGCATGGCAGCACGACGAGAAGGCACTATTGTGAATGTTTCTAGTTTGATGGGTAAAGTTGCAGCACCGACGATGGCAAGCTATTCCGCTACTAAGTTTGGAATTGTTGGTTTTACTCAAGCGTTACGGGGAGAGTTAGCGCCACAAAATATCCGGGTAATCGCTTTACTGCCATCGTTAACAGATACTGATATGGCGCGAGGATTACAGTTGTTTCGCTGGGTGTTGCCGATGACTCCCCAAGAAGTCGCTAAAGTGCTAGTCGCCAAACTGGAGAAAAACTCATCGGAAATTTTAGTGGGATGGCAAAGTCATTTAGCTGTATGGTGTCAGCGTTTCTTTCCTTCGCTACTGGAGAAGATGTTACTGATGGCAGCTCCTTTATCTAAAAGTAGACTTTTTGGAGAAAGAGAAAACAGGGAACAGGCAACAAGCAACAGAAAAGGATTTTGGAGAATAGTTTTGGATTTTGGCTTCAGGTCTAGTAGACAAAGCTTTGATCAAAGCTTTATCAAAGCTTTGAAAGACAATTTTCCTGATTAATCTTTCCGATATAAACAGGACTTACGCACCCTACAAATAGATTGGTTGCGTAAGTCCTGTATGGTTGATTAATTTGAAATTCGCGCTCTTTTCAACTCTCCTCCTTCCCTGGAGGAGAGGCCAAAATCAAGCCTCTTCCCGTAACTTATCCAACACACTGCGGTCTTCTAGAGTGGAGGTATCTCCAGCAACCTCTTGACCTGCAGCTAGCGATCGCAATAGCCGTCGCATAATCTTTCCGGAACGAGTCTTGGGCAAAGCATCAGTAAAGCGAATGTCACCAGGACGTGCGATCGCACCAATTTCTTTGACTACGTGCTGCTTTAGTTCTTGCTTGAGTTCGTCACTAGCGCTATAACTGCCTTCTAAGGTCACAAAGGCAAAGACATCTTCCCCTTTTAGGTCATCAGGTTTACCGACTACAGCGGCTTCAGCTACAGAAGGATGAGAAACCAGTGCTGACTCCACTTCCATGGTTCCTAAGCGGTGACCAGAAATATTCAACACATCATCGACACGACCCATAACCCAGAAATAGCCATCGGGGTCTTTTCTGGCACCATCTCCAGCAAAATAGAAGTATTGGCCATCTTTTGGCTGGATATGTTCCCAATAGGTGCGGCGGAAACGGTCATCATCCCCATAGACAGTACGGATCATACTTGGCCAAGGATGTTTGATAACTAAATAACCACCATCATTGTCCCCAACTGGATTGCCGTCTAAATCTACAATATCAGCAATAATGCCTGGGAAGGGGAAAGTAGCGGAACCGGGTTTAGTGGAAGTAGCACCGGGTAAGGGGGTGAGCATGAAGCCACCGGTTTCAGTTTGCCACCACGTATCGACAATGGGACAACGTTCTCCCCCAATCACCCGATGATACCACATCCAGGCTTCTGGGTTAATCGGTTCACCCACAGTTCCTAGGATACGTAGGGAGGATAAATCACGGGCGTTGGGATGCTGGTCTCCCATCTTAATAAAGGCACGAATAGCAGTGGGAGCAGTGTAGAAGATAGTGACTCCATATTTTTCGACTACATCCCACAAGCAACCGGGATTGGAAGGACGGGGAGCCCCTTCGTACATGAGGCTAGTAGCACCATTGGACAATGGACCATAGACAATGTAACTGTGTCCGGTAATCCAGCCGACATCAGCAGTACACCAGTAGACATCGGTCTCCTTGAGGTCAAAGGTCCACTTGGTAGTCATGTGGGTGTAGAGGTTATAGCCACCAGTAGTGTGAACAACCCCTTTCGGTTTACCGGTGGTACCGCTAGTGTAGAGAATGAAAAGCATATCTTCACTATCCATGGGTTCCGCTGGACAATCAGCAGATGCTCCCGGTTGCAAGTCATGCCACCAGTGGTCTCGTTCTGGTTCCATGTCAATCCCTTGCTTGGTGCGTTCTACCACTAGGACGTTTTCTACTGTAGGTGCGCCATTATTCTCTAGGGCTTTATCAACTTGGATTTTCAGAGGAACAATCTTGTCTTTGCGCCAGCCCCCATCAGCAGTAATTACTAATTTAGCTTGAGCATCTACCAGTCGGTCTTTGAGGGCTTCAGCACTAAAGCCACCAAAAACAACGGTGTGGGGAGCACCAATTCTAGCACAGGCCAGCATGGCTATAGCAGCTTCGGGAATCATGGGCATATAAATGCCAACGCGATCGCCTTTTTTCACTCCCAGTTGTTTGATCACATTTGCCATCTGGCAAACTTCCCGGTGTAACTGGGCATAGGTTAAGGTGCGGGAGTCTCCCGGTTCCCCTTCCCAAATCAGGGCAGCTTTATTCCGACGCCAGGTAGTGAGGTGTCTGTCAAGACAGTTGTAAGAAATATTAATCTTGCCACCAACAAACCACTTGGCAAAGGGGGGTTGCCAATCTAATACCGTATCCCACTTTTGAAACCAGTCTAGTTCTTGGTCTGCAAGCTGGGCCCAAAACCCTTGGGGGTCAGCTTTGGCTTGTTCATAAAGTTGCTGATACTCCGCCATGCTTTTAATCTGGGCATTCTCAGAAAAGTCAGCTGGTGGCGGGAACAGCCGTTCTTCTTGAAGGATTGATTCTATAGTTGGTTGTGACATAGTTATAGTAAATTACTGAGATCTAAGTAGGTAGTCTAGACTTAGCCAAGGTTAAGTCTAATCAAACCATACTTAACACGTCACCCAGTTTGGCATATCCTTGGATTTCTTTAATTTCTGGTTTGTTATAGCACTACGCACTATGGTTAGGACAAATTAAGAAAAATTAAAATCGCTCAATCCCTTGATTACTAAGCTTTTTTCTTCACTATTGCGCTTCATGCCTATTGCTAGCATGCCTGGCGCGTAGCGCTATACTACTCCTCCCTACTCCCTGCTCCCTGCTCCCTCAAACCAACTGCTAGTAAGTACCTCACCCAATTTCAAACTGCTGTAGTTATGTCAAGAAAAGTAGAAGTTGTTCCCCATGACCCGAAGTGGCGAGATGAATTTGAGCGTGAATCAAAGCAGATTGCCCTTGCCGTCGGCGACAACTTAGTTGCTGTACACCATATTGGGAGTACATCTATTCCAGAACTAGATGCTAAACCAATTATTGATATTTTGGTTGAAGTCAACGACATTACTAAAGTCGATGAAAATAGTTCAGGGATGGAGACAATAGGCTATCAAGGAATGGGTGAATACGGCATACCAGGTCGTCGTTATTTCCGCAAACATAATCAACTAGGAATTAGAACACATCATGTTCATATGTTTGAGGTTAATTCGCCACAGGTAGAGCGTCACTTAGCCTTTCGAGATTATATGATAGCCCATCCTAAGGATGCCCATAAATACGGTGAAATTAAGCGAGAACTTGCTAAGAAATATCCCTACAATATTGAAGCCTATATGGATGGAAAAGATGGCTTCATCAAAGAAATGGATCGAAAAGCAGCAGAGTGGCGTAGAGAATTAAGAATTAAGAATTAAGAATTAAGAATTAAAAATTAAAAATTAAAAATTAAAAATTAAGAATTCTGCCTTAACTATTCTGCCTTCGCCATTTTTAATTCTACATTCTACATTCTACATTCTACATTCTTAATTCTGCCTTCGTAACTATTCAGCCATCAGCTGAAGCCTTAGAATTCTGCTTACTTTGATGGGTATGCAACAACCGAATTAATAAGATTTCAATGCAGTGCTGAGTGCGGAAATGGCACTGGAGTTTCTGGATGAAGAGCAGAAATCCAAGGTAATATTGCGCGAAGCGCCATTAGTGGAAAGTGCGATCGCAGCGGTTGTCCAAGCTGCGGCTGGTGGTGATATGGACCAAGGGATTGGATTAGCTAGATCAGCCTTGATCGGTGACACTTGATACTTTAGTTGGGATTCCCGCTGCTGGTAGGGTTTCAGCACACAGTCCAAGTAAGCATTCAGGTGTCAGCAGATGTAACTCAGCATTATTCCAATGCTTACCTGTTTTATTAAAAAGCTGTTCGGTGTGGCCTGCCCATAAACTGATAGCTGATAGCACCTCAAGTAGCGTGCGCGTAGCGCATAGGCTGATAGCTGATAGCTTACCAGTCCAATGTCTTGATCAAAATCAAGGACAAACCCCATCAACTATGGGAAGGACTACTTTTGTCTGTCTTCAGACAAGGAGGTTAGATCATGTCGGGATAATTACCCTTAATAAAAATCTCCCCATCTCCCCATCTCCTCATCTCCCCATCTCCCCATCTCCCCATCTCCCC
>NZ_CEYLVT010000268.1:0-9366 GCF_982860115.1 Moorena sp. | reverse complement strand
GCTACACTCCATATTATGTTCCCATTATGTCCTAACCATCCCTTTTTTTGCTATATCTCCGTTGGGGTTGCTCTTGCCTTGAGAAAAAATAGAAATCTTAAGCCAAAATCATCAATGAATTGGCTTGAATCGCCAGAATTCAAGGAGTACACTACCTCTGATGCAAGTAACTCTAGACCTAAAGTAATTCGGCGTATTGAGTATGTGCGTGATCAACTCCTAGGTAAAGCATGACAAGTCCATTATTTGAAGATTTCAACGAACGCTCTAAAGAAGTAAGTAAGTATTTTATTTTTTTGAAAAATATGGAGCAAGGAACCATTAAGTTAAGTATGGAGGGGAAGAGTGGAAAACCTAAAATTAAACAAATTGACCCTGAGCTATTAAAAACCATGAAAGCTAGTGGATTTTTGTTGCTTTACAATCTGGTCGAATCCACAATGCGAAATGCTATAGAAGCCATCTTCGATGAACTCCAGAGTCAAGGAATTTCCTTTGATGAAATAAAACCTCAACTTAAAAAAATTGTCTTAAAGAACCTTAAAAAGAGAAACCCTGATCAAGTTATTTTAAATCTCACAGCGATTTCTATTGACATCATCAATGCTGGATTTGATAAAGAAGACCTCTTTTCAGGAAACATTGACGGAAGAAAGATCCAGCAAACAGCAAAGGACTATGGTTTCTCATGCACAACTGACCAAGCTAAGACAGGACATGGAAAGGATTTGTTAACTGTTAAAGAAAACAGAAACGATTTAGCCCATGGCATCAAGTCCTTTGCGGAGGTAGGAAGAGATCAAAGTGCTGATGACCTCTTAAAAATTCAAGAAAAGGTAGTCAATTATTTAAGACAGATACTAGAAAATATAGAAACCTATATAGATAACCAGGAATACTTGGATTCATCCACCACTACTCCTTAATTCATATATTACTAACGTTAGTAACATGCTTCAGAATACTTTGAGCGACTACCTGACCCAACTTTACAGGAACAGCATTCCCAATTAGACGCCCGACATTATTAAACACCACAGGTTTAGTGTCTGCAACAAATTTATAGTCCCTAGGAAAAGTTTGTAACAATGCAGCTTCCCTCAGAGATATGGCTCTATCTTGTTCAGGATGTCCAAACCGACCATTACCAAAACCAAAAAATTGTGTAGTAATCGTTGGACTTGGCAAATCCCATTCCATTCGACCATAGACTGCTGGATATGTCTTACCGCTATCCTTAGTATGACATTCTGCAACTAATTCATCGGGCCAGTCTCGCCAAGTTCCACCAGGCAATGAAGCACGGATACGACGGAGATTTAGTGCTGAAAGTTTACTGCACCGATGGAGTCGGTCAGTTTTTGATGATTCACCTGCGGCAAGAGGTTCAAGGTTATAGATTGTTTTGCGTACTGTTTCGTAATTCGTGTTATTGTGGGTGGGTAGAATTAAATTAATTTTGCTAAACTTGGACGCAAAAAAGACTAACCGCTTACGAATTTGAGGAATACCATAGTCTTTACACTCAACCTCATAAAATGAGATAAAATAACCATGATGTTTTAATTCAGTAGTGAATTCCTCGAAAACTTGATATCGTCTCAATTGAGGCACGTTTTCCATGGAAACGATTTCTGGATTACACTCCCGCACGAGGCGAGCAAAGTCATGGAGAAGTTTCCACTTGGTGGTTTTGTTGGTGTATCGCCTGGAATAGTTGGAAAAGGGCTGACATGGAGCACATCCTGCTAGTACCTTGATCTGATCGCTTATGTAGTGTTTAGCTAAGTCAGTACCAGTGAGTTCTTCTACACCTTGGAGTATAAACTTGGCTTTGTTGTTGTATTCATAGGGAAACTGACATATAGGGTCAATATCATACCCGACAGTCACAGGAAGACCTGCCTGCTGGAAGCCATGGGTCAGCCCCCCAGCACCACAAAACAGGTCTACTGCGGAAATAGCGATCATTAAGTCTACCTATAGGGTTTACCTAAACCAATGTGTTAACCGATTTATTAACGTAACTGATCTAATCCCTAACTGCAAGTCTCAGGATAAAGCTAGCCAGCGGACAGATGGTGATGGGCTGAGGTGGTGATGAGGTGATGAATGTCTAATTATACTCCAAGATTGTAGCAATATTTTTGGAAATTGGCTTGACACCAATTTGCATAACAGAAAGGAAAACCTCAACCCTTCTGAGGTAACCTCGCTTTCCCAAACACTCGCTCCGGAGTAAGTTCCAACCCTTTAAAAAGCGAATCAGTGATCAGGGCTGCTTTGGTATAAGTCCGTGGTGGGGCATCTGGATAAAAAATTGTGATACTTCTCGCCTGAGGATCAACAACCCAAACTCGCAACACTCCCGCTTCTAAATAATCGGTTGCTTTCTCGGCTAATTGCCCAAAAGTTTGTCCCCGTGAGATAATTTCAATGGCTAACTCTGGGGGTACTGGACAAGCCTCATCTTCTATCACTTCTGAGGGCAGACGTTGAACAGAAATGTAGGTTAAATCAGGCACAGGTACCCAGTCTTGACCATGACGTTGCAAGGCTATTGCCCACTCTGGATTGACTTCACCCTTTTCCTGACACCACTGATCCAAAAGTGTATATAAAGCACCAGTTACCCTAGCATGAAAACGTTTAGGAGACATTTTCGGTACTGCGACCCCCTCAACTAATTCATAGGTTACATCGGTCGAAGGCATTGCCAGAAATTCTTCCAGGGTCAGTAGAGTTTTAGTTTTGAGTTGTGGCATTTTTCTAGGGACCCCGAGATCATGTATCTGGTGTCAGTGGCTTCAGTATATACCGATTGCCAAAAATAGTGCTACACATTTTAATCATCTAGCAGACCCGATCACGTCTGGGGCTATCTCTTAGGCTTTGCAATGCTAGGATAAAAGGCAAAAACAAGAAGTCGTAACCTTGTGTCTTTCTCTACTCAATCGAGGGGAAAAAACCTTGGACAGCCTTTAGCTGTACCAACTGAACCGGTCTGGCGCTTTAGGGTTGAACAATACCACCAGATGATTCGCTGGGGTATCCTGGGCGAAGATGACCCAGTGGAACTGCTGGAAGGGTGGCTCATTCCTAAAATGCCGAAAAATCCACCACATCGTGCGTCTACTAAACTAACTCGGAATGCACTGGAAGCCATTATTCCAAACGGATGGTATGTAGATGCACAAGAACCAATTACTTTGGAAAATAGTGAGCCAGAACCAGATATCGTGATTGTTAAAGGCGATACTCGCGATTATCTTGACCGCCATCCTGGTGCGTCAGACCTAGCTTTAGTGGTTGAAATTGCTGACTCCACCCTAGAACGAGACCGAACCTTAAAGAAAGGCATCTATGCTCGCGCAGGTATTTCAGTTTATTGGATTGTCAATCTGATCGACAAGCAACTCGAAGTTTATACCCAACCCATTGATATAGGTACAACGCCAACCTATCAGCAACGTCACGATTACAAACCCTCCGAACAAGTGTCTGTTCTTGATGCAGTCGCTCATGGGGGAAACCCCCAAGACCGCGCTGCATCGCTTTTAATCGATGGCTCTCCCATTGGTTCGTTGACTGTGCAAGACTTGTTACCGTAAGGTTTACGTGATAGCTGCACTGCGTTCGCGTAGCGTAGCCCTTTGGGCTAATCGCGTAGCGTGGCCTACGGCCAATCGCATATCCTATCGGATATTAATATCAAAACCCCACAATAATCCACCACAAACTAATCCCTAAAACTAGGGTACTCACATGGTGTGGGAATAACAAACTAAACGGTTGACGCCCTATCTTCTGGGTCAATAATAGGGATAAAAGTACTCCAGCAATTAACGTCGTTCCCTGCAAGAATGCAATTACTGCTGGATGGGCGACCAACACAGGTAATCCTTCACCACTCAATCCAAACGTAGCAAACATTACCGGTAAAATCCTTCCCCCTTCTCCTAAACCAAGCCGCCAATAATGAGCCAAATTACCAGCTAATACTAATGGTAAATATCCATAAGCTAATTTAACAAACGAATTCGGCTTACGAATTTCTTTTACCTGATATAATCCTACCATTATTCCTTGAGCCAATAGTGGCACAATTGCTGGTAAACTCAACACTGTTACCGAAAGCAAACCATGAGTCCAAAACTGACTCAAATCCCACCCTAACCCCAGGTTTTCTTGCAATTCTGGTAAACGGTGCAAAAACACTGCTCCTAACAATAAGAATAACAAGGCTACTTCATAACTGCGAGACACATGGGTAGTCCACAATTCAATACCTGGAGGACGTAAATTCACTTCTACTGAACGATGGGGACAGGCTTTCAAACAGGTCATGCACAACACACAATCCCGGTTATCTTCCAATTGTGCTGGGTGAGAGTACAAAGGACAACCATCAGTTTCCATTCCCTCCCCTTTTTTTGGACCACCTTTATAACATTGATAGGTACTACATTCCGCTGAACATATCCCTTGTTGTGCTCGTAATTCCGTTATCGCTAGTTTAGCGAACATGCCATTCATGCCGCCAATGGGACATAAATAGCGGCACCAGAAGCGTCGCTCAAAAATTGCAGAACATATCATCGCACCTGCTGTAATTAATAACAGCAGACAAGCGGAAAGATAAGCGGTATTTTCCAAATCCCACAACTCTTCCCACAATAAAATCAGGACGAATAAGCCAAACAAAAACCAACCCCCCCAGGTTTGAGCCTGTTCTCGGGGCCAACGTTTTAACTTACGGGGAAATAGCCACAGGGATAATTTCTGAGTCACTTCCCCATAAATCATGAATGGACAAACTGCACACCATAACCTACCCACAAAGGGAAAACTAATTAATACTAAGGGCCACCACCACGCCCAGAATAAATTAAGCGCAAAGTTTTCTTGACGATTCTGGGGTCCGATAAATAAAATAGCAACAATAATCGCAAAAGCCGTTAAGGTAAAGCCATAATTAATCCGGTCTGGCCACCAAGGGCTGCGGAGAAAGCGACGTAACCCTGGATAAGCATTTAAGAGATTGAGACGGAATTTCTTTTTCTTACTTTGGGAGGGCCAGATAATTTCTTCGGTTAGTTCTGAACATCCTTCTAGCTGCACAATGGCTCGTTCAACTAAATTGTATAATTCCCTGAGATTATTGGGAAAATCATAAGCCTGTAATCGCCTTAATGCTTCGGGAGTGATCCGGTTTTTATTAATACATTTAGCACGAGATATGATACTAATATAGTAGTTGACTATGTCACCAATGTCGGCTTTTCGTACCCGTAGTGGTGGCACTTTAATCAATTGTCCTGCAACGGAATCAATCTCTGGCAGTTTTCTCTCGGCAATCATGATAATCCGAGCCTGACTGGTAGAGACGTTGACTGCTGCAACATCTTTACTTTCTTGGGAACGGTTGACTGGAGTATAGGTATTGGTTCTAAGTAAATTAGCGATTGGTGTAATCAGTTCTGGAGCAAGTTTTTGAATATTATTTAATAGTAAAGTTCCTTGACCTAAGGCTTCAATTAAGCCAGGTTTTCCTCCCGCACGACCAAATAATTCTGCTCCACTGGCTTGTAATTTAGAGCAATCGATTTTAATCATGGCTTGTCGCCGATAGGGAGAACTAAAATGAATCAAGGCTGCTATGTTATCTTTTTCTAGTCCAGGCTCTCCGAAGATTATCACCGATTCGCGGTTTTCCGCTGCTTGTTTAACTTGCGATCGCAATCGCACCCCATAGCGACTTTTCCCAATAATCCCCCGTTTGGCTTTACTAACCAGATACGGTCGTAAGATAGTTTGACGCTCTTGTTCATAGGCTAGCTGAGCGGATAACTCTTCTACTTCTTCAGCCAGTTGTTGGGAGAAAGCTTGGGTAATTTCTGGATAGTGTTCCACGAGTGCCCGAAATTCGGAAGCACTGACAAACCAAAACTGACATTCGTTGAGGGTAATTAAGGTTTGCTCAACAGGTTTGTTCAATAATAGAGCTTCTAGATTAATCACTGACCCAGGGAGTAAACCCACAGCTTGCCAATCCTCAGGATTGCTTTCAATCCGACCTGAGCGGAGAATATATAATCCTGCGGGAGGGGTATTGGCTAGCACTAAGGTTTGGTTTGCTGGCAAAATCCGCTCTTCCAGCTTAGGTGCTAGATTCTGTAACACCTCCTGAGTCAACATACTTAGAGCAGTTCGTTGTTTTAGCCACGTCACTAAGTCTGGAAGGGTCATGATGGGCTCTAGGATAGACAGTGATGGGAAGTTCAGTTAATCAAAATATTATTATGGTTAGGGAAATTTTGTTACTTATTACTTGTTACTTATTAATTTTTAACTGAATAGTAATAAGTAAATCTGCAACTTTCACGGCAGTTAAGCTCTGGTCGTGCCTAACGCCAGAGCTCTCCCTTCATAGAATTCAATTCGGATTGCTATATCAACTTATCGAAACGAGCACGGAGGGATTTGAACCCCCGACACCCAGAACCGGAATCTGGTGCTCTATCCACTGAGCTACGCGCCCTCATGCTTGAGTGACTATATTATAGTTACTTTGTCTGACTAGCTTTGATAATAGCACACTATTGCAATTATATATTATACACCACTTGAGCACCGAAAAGTGTAAACCGTCTTAAATCTGCCTAAGCTTGTGCCATCGGCTACAGATAACTTGCCGGATCGACAGGTTCACCGTTCTTACGAACCTCAAAATGGAGGTGGGGACCGGTAGAGAAACCCGTAGACCCAACGGTTGCGATCGCATTTCCTCGTTTGACCGATTCTCCCTTACTCACCAACAGTCTACTGGCATGACCATAGAGGGTAGCAATACTGTCGCCATGGTCAATAATTACTGTATTGCCATAGCCACCATACCAACCAGCAAAAATTACTGTACCGCTATCTGCTGCTCGAATAGTACTGCCATAACTAGCCCCAAAGTCAATCCCAGAATGGAACCGAGATGTACCTAGAATGGGGTGACGTCGCCAACCAAAACTGCTGGTAATGGAGCCATTACTCGGATAAAGCAGCTGACCAGTATTAAAAACAAAAGTTTTGCGAAGTCTTGCCTTCCTAGCTGCCGCAATCTTGTTTTGACGGGCAATCTCTCGTTGAATCAAGATCACAAGATTTTTAGAATCTTCTGCTAACTGAGCTTGGGATGCTTCTAAAGCTTCTCGGTTAGAGTTAAGTCGCTCAATCAGTTGTTGCTGTGTCTTGAGCTGAGCTTGAAACTGCTTCTTTTTGGCTAGGAGTTGCTGTTTAAGCAAGGAAACTCGGTTTTTCTGAGCCTCTATCTCCGTTTTGCGTTGGTTAATGCTGTCGGCTTCAGCTTTTAAACTAGTCAAGATTTCCTGGTCCGTTTGATAGACTAACTTCAATCGGCGGCGTTGAGCCAGAAATTCGTTGATATCTTCACTTTTGAGGAGGATATTCGACCCAACTTCAGCAGTGGGCTGGCGCTGTAGAAAACGCAGTCGAGCAATGATCCCAGCCCGATGCAGGTAATAGCTTTTCTCGGCAATTGCTAAATCCTGCTGCAACTGGTCTAGACGCTGGTTAGCCAGTTGGATTTGCCCATTGTAATCCTGGTTAGCGGTATCAGTAGACTTGAGATTAAGCTCAATCACACCCAGCTTCTTCTGGGCAGATTGCTCCACATTAGATATGCGATCGCTTTCCTTAATAATAGTAGACCGCTGTTTCTCAATATGTTGCTGTATCTGTTGCAGGGTATCTACTGCTCCTGGGTTTACTGCTCCTGGGTTTACTACTTCTGGATTGGTTGAGGGAGCAGTACTCCCTGGAATTGTGACGATTACCAGCCAAAGCACACAGCCTAAACAAACTCTCCCTATCCCGTGTAAGCCATACCAATACCTAAGCCTACTAAAGGCGTTGAGCTTTTTGGTATAGGTTCCCCTGTGCCGAATTTCCTTAACCACAGACTATCTCAGTATTGTGAACAATCATCGAAAAAATTCCCGAATACAGCTGTCAACGGTTGTATATCAGTTCTAGATCAATTGATGCTAACGACAGTTAAACACTCCTTGGATATTATCTACTACTGCCCGATAGTTAACAATGAGGGGAAAGCATTAGTGTTGTCATTATCGGGACTGGTGTTTACTATTTAGGTATCTAAGGTATGTGAGCTGGGAAATCATACACTAAAGTAAACACCACAAACCCTAGCAACAACCTCAGCACAAACCTCAGTCCTTTAGTCTATTTAAGTAAGAGAAATCCAGTATACAGCGGGTTTAAATTCCGTGAAGTACAGTATATATCTCGTTTTTTTGGGCGATGACAACAGGCAACCGAAGATTTGATCGTTCTGTTTTAAATTCCCCTTTACCCGTTCCCTAACTGTAATCACTTTGGGGGAATTGAGCCCTTTTTTCAGTAAAACTGTTAATTTAGCATAATTTTCGGTAACTCTGTAAAGGTAGCTCATCTCCAATCCGGTCAAATTATTCTTAGAACCCTGATCGGGTAATTGGTAATTCGTAATTGGAAATTAGTAGTTTCCGATTCCCCATTCCCCATGACCAAACATCATGGAAATAGTTAATAAACGAGTAATTAACCGGATTTGAGCTCATGATAGTTTTCAGTCAATCAGACCTGAAAACGTGTAATTAACCAATAAATATTAGGATGAAATTTCGTTATGACGGTACTAGCAGGATTTTACGTTTCTGGCGCTCTCTACTTTTTTTCTATCTGGTTTCAAGCGTTCCAGAAAGACACTAATTTATCTTCTGAGCAAATCCGCTTGTCTTGGATAGTGTTGACGATAGCGACCATTTTTTGGCCAATTGTTGCCCCGATTGCTAATTTGGAAAAGAGTTCTAGAAAAAAAGAGCCTTTAGTTAATCAACAAGAGATTGATGCTAATAAAACAGGAATTTCACCTGAGCTATCCCGAACTTAATTGGGACATATAAATTGAATCATACTGATATTATGTCCGGGACTATCAGTATTGTAAAACTGTAAGCATTCAGCCGTCAGCCGTCAGCCGTCAGCTTATTTTTCAAGTAGCGTGCGCTATGGGCATAAACTGTTCCCGTAGCGTGACCACAGGCCTTTACCCTTTAGCCTTTAGCTGATAGCTGATAGCTGATAGCTGAATGCTTACGTAAAACTTGGGTAATGGTAAATGGGTAACTAGGATTACTGCTAAGCCATTACCCATTTTAAGATCTTGCACCTTCACTTAAAAGCTCTAAAATTTAGCTCACGGGGTGACAACAAAGCTCAAATCTAGATAGGTGTTAGGTATTAGGTATTAGGTTTTAGGTATTGGGGAAAATGAGCGCGACTCGTGTTGTT
>NZ_CEYLVT010000267.1:0-9385 GCF_982860115.1 Moorena sp. | reverse complement strand
ATCGCTTCTATTTTACCCACCCCCCACACCCCACACCCCATACCCTGTCTAGTTTTTAGCCTTGTTGTCACCCCCTCAGCCACTCTACTCCTATTGATTCCAAGACTGAGGCAACGTTGATCTTTGGGTAGAAGCCATTGACACCATTGATCTTGTCGTTGACGACGCAAAAGGGGAGATTCCATGAAATTTGCTTTAAGTTTGGGAGCTTAAGCTTTTCATGGAATCCCCTGAAGATGCTATCCCTGTCTTATGATTGAGACTCTATACCTACCAGTACTTTCAAGACTTGTCTGCACCACTGCCGATAGGTTAGCAAGCAAATTCCCAAGTCCTGATCCACTAGGTGTAGGTGTGAAAGCATCTGGCACTTCACAAGAGTGCTCGAACGGTAGCAGAAAAGTACCAAAAAATTTGAGAGCAAGGAGGATTTAGGTTTATGCCTTAAACCCCTCTCTGGGTGGGTGACAGGCAAGCTAAAATCCTTACTGGGTAATAAGTTCAGCCCATCATTTACTTAAGGTGCGCTCTTACTTGGCGAATTAAATTCTTAATGGGTCAAGGGCACCTTTGCCTCTTGCCTCTTGCCTCTTGCCTCTTGCCCTTGCGCGTAGCGCTATATTTCATCCTCAATCCTGGCTCTGTAGAACCTTGAATTGAAGTCTTACCATTTTGGAGAAAAAACCAGATGAGTGATAACGAGAACACCACATCTCAACAAGCTGACCAGAGTCCTGAAGTGTTGCCCTCAGGCATAAAACGACGGGAATTCGTAATCGCTGGTATTGCGGCGACAGCAGCCTTAGGGTTGCCGAAATCAGCTAAAGCTGAGGAGCCCACATGTACTACTACAAGTGTTGCTATTTCACCTTGCTTAAACCCCCCCTCAGATACCACTTTTCCAAAACCGAAGTGCATATCTTCTGAAGGCGGTACGGTTAGTGTGGACTGGGTTGTAAATTCTGGATCAGTTGACCTGGGTTCATACACAGGGGACAATATCCGCTTCTTAGCCGAAGCATCATCTCCTAATCAATATCTAATTCCTGCACCAACTCTTGTGGTTAACTCTGGGGACCTTATTCATATCAATTTGGAGAATCAGCTACCAGGTGGGGACCAAAACCCATATTGTGATCCTGCACCAGATGCAACAGAACGGAAGGTATTTAACCGACCAAACTGTTTCAACACCACCAACCTCCATTTTCATGGTCTCCATGTCTCCCCTTTAAGCCTTGACTACAATGGAGACACTGTCTCTGGTGGTAAATCTAGCGATGACGATGTTGCGTTTTCTTCCGACGACGTCTTATTTGAATTGGAACCCGGAGATAGCCATGAGTATTATGTCCAAATACCGACAAACCACGCTCCTGGAACTCACTGGTATCATCCACACCGACACGGCAATACTGCACTTTATGTTTCTAGTGGTATGGCAGGAGTAATTATTATCAAAGAGCCACCAGGTCAAGAAATTTGTCCAGATGCGACAGATGTTCTCTGGATCTTGCAAGATATTGTTGCAAATGGGATTAATATTATTAATGACAGAGATATTTATGAGCAAAGGGGTAGTAATAGTGGAGAATGTTTAGTAAACGGTGAATATCAGCCAACTCTCACAGTGCAGAGTGGTGAAATTCAACGCTGGCGATTTGTTAATGCTGGTTCTACACCTCGAACTTTAATGACACTCAAACTTTACAAAGGGGAGTTTGACTCAATTCCTCCTGGAGGTGATCTCCAAGAGATGTATCTCATAGCTAGGGATGGTATTACCTTCTACGGTAAATGTCCCCAACCACAAACTGCTCATGTATTTGTACCAGGTAATCGGGCTGATTTTTTAGTCAATCTAGAACCTGGTGATTACACTCTCGTCAAAGATGGTTATACTATCAGTGGAGATGTATATGGGCAAAGCGATCCAACCCAAACAGTAAGTAGTAATGCCTCAGATAACAGTAAACAGGTACTAGCTTACATTAAGGTAGAAAGCACCCCTTACAGTAAGGCAAATGCCGTTGAAAGTCAGTTTAATAGCCTTCTTACTAACGGAATCCCGACAACAGGAATGCCCTGTTATTTAAAAGAGTTTGAAGGTGATGTTCCCCAAAATCCAAAGCCAGTAGATTTTGGAGCTGAAAGCGGCGAAAGACCTCCAAGTAATGTCCCTGGTAGGGGTAACTTCACAATTAACGGGATAAAATATGGCGAGCCCCCATCTGAAGCTAATTTTTCAGTGCAGTTGAATTCACAGGAAGAGTGGATACTCGATAACACTGGTCCTAGTTTTGTAACTCATCCCTTCCACATTCATGTTAATCCCTTCCAAGTAGTAGCAATAGGTACAAAGCCAGAGGCTGAAGTGCAAAGTCAGGTAGTAGCACGAGGTAAAAGGAAAAAGGATCACATAAAAGATCACGTAGTAGCACGAGGTACAAGGAAAAAGGATCAGATAGAACCGAAGGAGCAAGAATGTGAGAGAAAGATAAAATTGAACGACGACGACGTAGAATGGGAGGAAGTGCCGGTTGCAGACCGAATCTGGCAAGACACAGTAGCTGTAGATCCAAATAGACCACTGAAAATTCAGCATCGCTTCGAGGACTACAACGGCACATTTGTACTCCACTGTCATATCCTAATCCATGAGGATCAAGGCATGATGTTTGATGTCACAGTAAATGGTGACGGTTTTAAACCAGGTTGTAAAGTGGACCTTCCAGTGTATCCCAATTGCTCTGATCCTAGTGTTAGTATGGGTTGTGCAGATGAACTTCCAGTGTGTCCCGAGGACTGTTAAATTTCCTCCTAAACAACCCAATTAAACCTCGGCAATAATCTAGTTTAAGAGTACTTCACGACTGCCGTTCCAATTCCGCCACCTGCTGTTGGCGAGGTGGGGGAATGGGTCACTTATTCTATTCAATTTTCCATTAAAATCAGCCTCAATGAATCTAAGTGAACATACAATTGCCCAGACCAACGTTTAATCTCATTCCACTTTTCCCTGTACACCTCAGCTTGTAGTTGATAATCCTGAGAATTAATCTCACAACGATGCAAACTTAGATAAACACTAACCCGATGCTGAGTTTCGCTTGTTGTTACTAACCAACAAGGAAAAGTATTCTCTTGATGTGGCTGTTGAGAGAAAACGAGATGATGGGCACGTATACCTACGTACTTTATTGGTGTATTTAGAGGTTCAATAACTTGCAGAGTACAACCCCAATCTAGAGCCTTAATCCTCTGATGGTCAATAATCTCAACTGAGGAAAAGTTTTTGCACTCCGTTAACTGTGCTACCGTAAGATTAGGAGGATTTTCAAAGATATCTTGTTTTGAACCAGAGGCGATCACTTTTCCTTGGGAAAGTACCAACAGATTCCCACACAGGCGATAAGCTTCCTCCAATCTATGGGTGACAAAAAGAGTTGCTCCTTGGTATGTACAGAAAACTTCAGTCATTAGTTTTTCAATCTGACTGCGTAAATAGCTATCAAGGGCAGAAAGAGGTTCATCCAAAAGTAAAGCTTCTGGCGAGGTCGCCATTGCCCTTGCCAAAGCTACTCGTTGCTGTTGTCCACCGGAAAGTTCATGAGGGTAGCGCTTCTCTAATCCCTGTAAATGCATCATTTCGATGTATTTATACACTATTTCTTTCCTTTGGGATTTGGGCAATTGTTGTAGACCAAAACCAATATTTTGGGCCACTTTCATATGAGGAAACAGGGCGTAGTTTTGAAATACAAAACCAATGCGGCGTTGGTTAGGAGGCAGATTAATCCCTTTTTCCGCATCGAACAAAACTCGCTGGTTCAAGACAATGCGACCTTGAGTAGGTGTTGCTAAGCCAGCAATGCAGCGTAATGTGAAACTTTTGCCAGAACCAGAACCTCCTAAAATTCCCAAGGGCTGATCGTTAGTAGTAAACTTAGCTTCTAGGGTAAAGTTAGAAGCTAAGTCTTTTTTGATATCGACAAAAAGTCCTTGATTTATATTTGTCAGTATTTGGCGATATTCTGTGTTAAAGAAAGGACTTGAGCTTTTTCTCCAGCTCAGTAACCAGTGACTAATAATTGACCACCAACGATTGATTAATATAGAGCAATAATTAGCTAGCCGACTCTGGGAGTAGTTTTGAGCATCAGACCAGTAGTTGATAGTAGTAATTATGGCTAGAGCTATGACCACCATAATTATTACCCAGATTAAAGCTTCCCCCATTTTCCCGGCTTCAGCCGCAAAAAAGATTGATATTGGTATAGTTTGGGTTCTGCCAGGAATGCTGCCAGCTAACATTAAGGTAGCACCGAACTCTCCCAAGGCTCGAGCAAAGGTCAAAACTGTTGCTGCCATCACTCCTGGCCAAGCAAGTGGTAGCAACACTTGCCAAAATATTCTGCCTTCGGAAGCCCCCAAAGTCTGGGCACAGTTAATCAAGTCCTGATTTACTTGCCTGAATGCTCCCAGTACAGTTCTGTACATAAGAGGAAAGGCAACTACTGTCGCTGCAATTACAGTTGCCGACCAGGAAAAGATAATAGAAATTCCCCATTGTCTCAATATCTGTCCCAGTGGGCTATTTCTACCCAGCAACAATAGTAAGAGAAACCCAACAACTGTTGGCGGTAAAACTAAAGGAAGGGTTAAGATACTATCAATGATGCCTTTACCTTTCCCCTGATAGTTAAGCATCCAGCCAGCGACTGTAATTCCTAGAAAGAAGGCAAAAATCGTAGCACAGCCAGCAGTTTTTAGGGAAATCCATAAGGGGGATAAATCTTCCATCAAAGTTGAACGGACGCAAACACTTGGTTAGGTTTGTTAGGAATAACTATAGGGTTTATCAATAGATAGATTGTAAAATCTATTCCTAATTTTCCCTAATACAAAAAAACGATTATAAACGCTATAAAACGACCTAAATTTTGAGAAGATTTTGCCGTATTATCTCCCCATTAGCGATAGACAATAGTCCCGACATGTTCGCCATTGAGAGCGGCTGCAATCTTCTCTGGCGATCGCCCGTTGATAATTTGGAACTGCTCAAACTGCCGAGAATTATCTAATAAATCCAGCAGAATATTTTCAAAAGGAAGGGTCTCCAACTGACGCTCACGGAGTTCCGCCGTGGAGATTTTGGGAATAAAGCTTGCACTTGGATCAATTTTCGGGTCTTTCTCATACAGACCATCCACATCTTTAACCAAGGTCACATTTTTGCAGCCAAAGCACTCGGCCAGGAGGAAGGAACCAGAATCACTGCCGTGAGCAGGAATACGTCCGATTGCTGGTGGATGCTCCCATAATGAGTAAGGGGGTACACCAGTGAAAATCACCCCTGGCACAGTGCGAATGAAAAGAGGTAACAGGTGACCAAAGATGGCTGGTGGCACTGCTACTACTCCATAGGGGGATAGCAAAGCACCAAGAATATGAGCGTTGCCTAAGGCATCAGCCTCAGCCAGTTCGGCTAGCACACCTGTGGGCATACCCAAATCCAGACCGATGGAGAACACATGTCTACTCCTGGCCCCACCGCCAGTGCCGATGATCAGTTTCTTTGATTCGAGAATACTAGCTAGTGCTTCTACCACTGGATAGGTAACTGCACGGCCAGCGTCCAGAATTGATCGGCCTCCAATCTTAATCACGTGAGTATCCGGTAACATGCGAATTACCGGTAATTCTGTGTCTGTGGATTTCTGCACCTCCTTGTCTAGAAGGCTCTCCCGCATCAGAATTGATTGCAGGTGATGGCGTTGGTCGTTACTTTCTGGTGAATAATTCATTTTCTGGTTTTTTGACTGGATACTACTCCGCTTTTTTTTGAACTCTCGCCACAGGTGTGAGCAGCACTCGGCACTTAATTAATCTAATCAATCAGCATAGATGACAGTACCTACTTCTTCCCCTGCTAAAGCCTTGGTCAGATTTCCTCGTTTTAGGCCATTAATAATCTGAATTGACTTGCTATGTTGGGCATTTTCCATCATGGTCAGTATAGGGCGCTCCACTACCAAATCTTTTAGGTCTAGTTCCTTGAGTTCTGCCACCGAAATTTTCTTGATCAATTTCGCTGAACGGTCTTTTTTGGGGTCAGCGGTGTAAAGACCTTCCTCGTCCTTAACTAGGATCATTGATTTAGTGCCAAATACCTCGCTCACTAGGTAAGCGCCGGTATCAGTACGGTGAGGCGGGATACGACCAACCTTAGGATTCTCGTGCCAAAAGGTATAGGGAGGCATACCAAAGAACACCACTGCACCACGCTCAGCCACGTAGAGGGGAAGCTGGGCAAATTGTATTGGTTCGATAAACGGAATACCGTGCTTGGCTAGTAGATAATGGATCATCCTGGCATTCTGCATACTGACGAATGTCCCCAAGACACTTAATACCCCAGTGGGCAGACCTAAATCGATGCCGACGCTGTAACCATGACGAGCTCTACTGCCTCCCCCTGTGCCGATAATCATTTCATGGCGACCCAAATTCTCCACAATCTCTTCTATCAAGGGGAAGACGGCTGCTCTGCCTCGATCAATGAAACTTTGACCACCAATCTTGAGCACAGAGGCATTGGGTAGGATTTCAATTTGTGGTTGGCGACCAGTATCTGCCAGCACATTTTGGTCACTTAGTGAGCCTGTGACCAGAGATTTTCCCAATTCGGATAGAAGTTGATTTTCCATAGAGCCTGAATATCACCATTAGTTTAGTAGGTAGGTACATCTAATACGAAAGTAATCAAGACATATATTTTTTTTTGTTTTGAGGTTAAAATCCTCCAATCTCTGCCTTGCTACAACGAATAATACTAATACCCACATACTTTAGAATACAGAAAAATTGACACTCCCATTGCTCAATGGCAAGGGATTCTTTTTTCGACAGAGCAAACTTAATGTAGTGATTTTCATCAATACACCAGAGGCTCCTCTCTTCAGAAGCATTTATCCAGTACTGTGACTGAAAAGTTACCTCAATATACTTTTTTAATAGTTAACTCAGCCCCCTTTAGTACATAAGCTTCTTCAGACTCCACCTGTTGTTCAAGTTGACCAAATGTCGCTTTTCCCCAGATTTGGAGTTCCTCGAGAATTCTTCGTTTAATACCCGAAGGCACTTCAACACCTCCCAAGCCCTCTACTTGTTGCCAACTGTTGATGGAATCCTGGGGTGTAGTTGCTACTTTCCATCGAGCCACGACGACAGGAGCAATCAGCTTTGCCCCTCTCTGGCAACATAATTCCAGGAGTTGGCGCTGGTTTTGTTCCCCTTGATGTCCCTGAAAACCTAGTTGGCGAAGTCGGCGCTGCATTTCTTGCTGCATTCTGGCTTTGACACTTTCTCTGTGCCGCTGGATGCGACCGATAATTAGTGCTGCGCCTTCCGGCAGAGCAACTCGAAATATCTCGTCAACCACATGCTCAAGGTTTAGCAGGTGTATTGCTCGTGAACTGAAGATAACACGGGCTGTGCCATCAGCAACAGGCCATCTTTGATTACCATCAGCCACTATTAAAGTCGTATTTTTCCCTTGCCAGTTCAGATGTTGCCGAAATACATCAAGCATACCCTCGGAGAGGTCAAATCCAAGGTATTGAACTGGTGAGTGAGCAAACCACTGACCAATTTGACCAGTTCCAGCACCAACTTCTACAACTAGATCACCCGGTTCTGCTTGAGTCAGGGAAAGTATAGCCTGAACAATTTGGTGGCAGTCTTGTTTAGGTAAACCGACTCGTTGATCATAGGTATTAGCTTGTTGATCAAAAGTTGCTCTCCTATCGTTCACGACGTAATTAGTGGATGACAACGCCTGTATTAGGATACCAGTTTTGATAGAAAATAAATTGTAACTTTTTAATAAGTGCTGTGGGTTATTGACAGATGGGTATTGAGGCAGGCTCCCTTGTCAAAAGTGCATACATCTGGTTCAAAAAAGAGATGATTGAAAACCCCGTGTATAAAACTATCAACTTAATGAGGTACAATTTTCTTGGTTTTAGGGAACAGGGAATAGGGAACAGGGAATAGGGAACAGGGAACAGGGAACAGGGAACAGGGAAGAGTAACCCACCACTAAACCTCTCACAGGGGTAGGTTTTTAACAAAGACGTGAGGTGTGGGTTGTAGGGGGTGGGGTGTAGGGGGTGGGTGATAAGAAAGCGATGCAGCCCCGTGGAGACCCCCGCATTAAGGCGCTGCCTCCCCTGTTCCCTTGCTGCATCGCTAAAAATCATCATTGTCAGCCATGCTTTGCGCGAGTGGGGGAAACCCCCGTGAGGCCACTGCATCGCTTGTCTGTACCCCCACACCCCACACCCCACACCCAATACCCCACACCTGAGGTCAAAGTTAAAAACCTACCCCTGTGAGCCCCTAACCCCTCCCAGGAGGGGAATAGGGAACAGGTAAAAAACTTGTGTACCTGATTAGGCTAGAAAACGCAAGAATTAAAAGATGAACAATCTGTCAACCAGCGGTTATTGAGAAATTGCAATAAATGTAAATATTTATTGCAATTTTGCCGATTAGCTACTGGCTAACTTCGACAAAGATATGGTATATCTTGAGGAGCCAAAAAAAATTGATCTCTCTTAAATAACAAAGATGAATAAGCAAGCCTTATCTGAAGCACTCGAAGCTTTAGCTCAACAGGATCGACCATTATCAGAAAAGATTTTTATCAGACTTTTGAGACAGGTTTGGCAAATTGATTGGACAGTGTCAGCCTACGATATATGGGGACACTATATTGAGTGGGATGTTCCCTATTTCCTCAGATTTATGCGTGCTGATGTTGGAGATGAGGCAGAAGAGCAACAGTTGATAGTAGACTGGATAAGTTCCAGACTAGAACTCCAAAAACAAGAGAAAGGACAAGATTGGAAAAGGCGAATAATGTCTCTAATCGAAGAGGTAAATCAATTAAGAGCAAGCACTAGAAAAGGTTCAGGTTGGTAAGGAGCGAGATTTGAGCAGGTGGACAAAGAGAGAATGATCTCGTTAGTCATTTTTTTCTTTGAAAGACTAGCTTTATAGCCCTGCTCATACCAAATCCTGTTAACATACCAAAACAAAACGGGAGCGTGATAGCCCCTTCTTTTAAGGAGGGGTATAAACGTGATGCGACGGGTTTTAAACCGTCGTTTCTATTTATTGATGAGACCTCTTGTAAAAATCAATAGGAAATCAAAATCTATCCCTTTTGCCTTGGCGTTGCTGAATCTTGGAATGAATAGGAGTAGAGTGGGCATCCTGCCCGCGAATAGGAGTAGAGTGGGCATCCTGCCCGCGCGACCAGATCAAGAACGGGCATCCTGCCCGCGCGACCAGATCAAGAACGGGCATCCTGCCCGCG
>NZ_CEYLVT010000266.1:0-9403 GCF_982860115.1 Moorena sp. | reverse complement strand
CATAGCCAGTCCCCTGTAAAGGCTCCACTCTACTTACGGTAACTTCAAACCCCACCGTACCCAAGGCTCGTTTTAGGATGTTGATTGCAGCGTTGTGATCACGTTCGCGTAGCGTCGCCTTCGGCGAATCTAATTTACAGCCACATTTACAGACGTGAGTCCTAGTGGATAGTGACTTCTTGACCACTTCACCGCATTCAGAACAGTTTTGGCTTGTATAGGCAGGATTAACCGCAATTGTGACCCGACCAAACTTAGTGCCAAAATGCTCCAACCATTTCCTGAATTGATACCAACCTGCATCATTAATAGACTTAGCCAGACAGTGATTTTTAACTAAATTTTTTACTCTTAAATCTTCATAGGCGACCAGGTCGTTAGACCGGATTACGCAGCGCGCCGGAGACGAAACCTTAGAAGAGTGCAGCCTTAGAACAAAATCTGTCACCTTTGATGCATAGCCTACCAACTATAAAGGCTGCACTCTTCTTGCGGTAACTTCGTTCCCAGTCTCTTGGCGTGCTCTATGCGCTTCGCGCAGGCTTCGCCAACACGTTGCCTACTTATTTTAAGGTGCTGTCTACCTAATCTATTGATCGCTTTCTTGCGGTTAGCAGAGCCTTTCTTTCTCCGGGAAACCCGGCGTTGATAAAACTTTAATCGCTTTTCCCCAACTCTATAAAACCTGGGGTTGGGTTCAGACTTACCATCAGAATCAGTGTAGAGCTCTTTTAGTCCTACATCTAGTCCAACAGTGTTTTTAGATGGTTCTAATTCTTCAGTCACATCAACTGAGACGCAGAATTGAACGTAGTAACCATCTGCTCTTTTGACTATACGGACTCGTTTTATCTGCTTCTTATCAAAGCGCCACAAGTCCCAGGTTCCCTTGAGCTTTAGCTTTCCGTTCGCGTAGCGTGACCGAAGGTCAATCCTTTTTTATCACTGAATGTGATTGACTTCTTATCAGGGGACAACTTCCATCCCGACTGTTTGTACTCAACCGTTCGCGCAGCGTCGGCTACGCCGAATCTACAGTGCTTTTGAAAGCGTGGGAAACCTTTCTTTCCAGGTACTTTTTTCTTGCAGTTGTCAAAGAACCGAATAATTGATGACCAGGCTCTTTCAGCGCTAGACTGACGAGCGGTAGAGTTTAATTCACTAGCGAAAGGGAACTTTTTAGCCAGCACTGCACTATACTTGTTGAGGTCAAACTTGTTAACCCCTTTATTGTCCATCCAATACCTAAGACAGCTATTCCGGATGAATTTAACCGTCCGAATGGCTTCATCAATAGCCGAGTACTGGTTCTTTTTTCCTTTAACTTTAAACTCTAAAACAATCATCACTTTCGACCCTCTCTGTGACTATTTTAGTCTAGCATCTCCAGACTAAAATAGTAAACTCTAACCTGTTTTTTTTGTAGGCGGCTTTAGCCGCTATTCGCTTTCATACCCGCTCTAAAGAGACGGGGTTTTCAGCGTTTCGATCTTTATAAAAAAATAGGAGCGAAGCCTTGGGATAAAGCTAAACACTCCAAGCTAGATTTTTTGTTTAAATGTTTCGCGATAATTAGGATAAAAAACCCTGTGATAATCCAGTCCTTGATTAGGATAGGAAAGTTGCTCGACGCGCGACCTAAGGGTCGAAACAACCCTTAGGTAAACTAAAAAACTTAATCAGCAGTGACGGGTAATTGGGTTTTTCCAGAAAGCAAGGCTTTGGTTGTCGATTCTCCTGCTTGTCGCAATTGTCGTCCTAGGTTTACGTTCAATAACGTTAGGGCTAGGGACTGAGCAATGATGGCCAAGAAAACACTAGTTGCAGTAGCATGCTCCAAACTAGTCCAATGGAATGCGGAAAATAGCCATACAGCAGGAGTATCATAGGGATGCATCGACCCAATCGAGAAAAGAATGGGGGGTAAAAGAATCAATCCTCCTACCGTTATCACTGCACCAGCGGCTCGCTTCTTTGCTTTCATCAACAGCATTAACTGAGCAACTGTGGCGTAAATCATGATAATACTGCTATTGAGCAACAGTGCGAACAGGGCAGCTATCTTGTACTCATTGGCAGGCCAAAGTAGGATCCATGGCAGCAACATCGCAGATGCGATCGCACAATTTATTGCCACTGCCACCACAGCCGGACTTTTGTCACCCCAGATTAAGTCAGCTATCAGCCCTCCTTTTTTGCGGAAAGTCCGATCCTGATGTCGGTAACGAGCCCAATCTTGTAAGGTTTGTCGATGGGGACTCAAGGCAGCAATCAGAGCTAAAAACAGCACCAGGTTGAACACCAGCAGCATCTGTGAATTCTCTTCCAAGCCATGGGTATAACCACGCCAGTTTTTGTATTGAGGGTTGAGGGCAAATCCTAAAATCACCGCTTGAAAGCTAGCGGTCAGCCAGTAACTTTGTTGCTTGTTAATCAAGGTAGCTTTAGGGTTATGGAAGCAACGATTTAGCCCTTGCCCAAACCAGTAGGTCCCAACACCGTAGTTGAGGACAATAAAACCAGCCATAGTCCAGAAACTGGCACCGATATGGATACCAAACCAGCGCAAATCTTGGAAACTACGGTGATAAGTAGAAATCCTACTCCCATCAAAGGAATTAGAATCAATCAGGTACGGTAAGACAATGGTAGGATTAAACAACGTTAGCCAGTCGGCTGGGTAATGGCTGACACCACTGTCATGAATCACCATGGTCGTGATCCACAAAAAGATGAGTACAGCACCAGAACCTAACCAAGCTTGGAAACCTCCTAGAGATCTGCTAACTAAGCCAAATAGTAGCGCCATACTATAGCAAAATAGGCAACTGGTACCGAGAACGGTGTAAAATCCTAAAAGCTCAAGTAAATGGATTTTACCAGCAATAGCTGCCCAAAAATGTAATGGTAGGGCAAAAGCAACTGCTAGATAAAGCAATGCTGGTACCCCCAGTAGTTTGCCACCTAGGATGCTCCGGCTTGACTGAGGTGTCAGCCGCAGAAAGTTCAAGGTGCCACGACTTTCTTCTTTAGAGAGGTCACTGATTAGCATATAGGTGCCAACCACCAACAAGCTGAAGATACCGATAAGACTCAGCCAGACAAATACATCTTGCCACCACAGAGACCAGTTAATCTCAAAACCTCCGAAGCCATCTGGTAGGCAAGGAATCTGATAATCGTACTTGACACCAGTGCAATATCGGCTGTAAATGGTACGGTCACCATCAGCCACTGGTAGCTGACTTCCAAAACCGATCAGCATCACCAACTGACCAACCAAGGATATTGCCACTGTAATCAGGACATTGCGCTGTTTGAAACTCCCTTTGAGTTCTCGAAACACTTGGGGATTCAATTCCCCAAGTTGGTTAACTAAATTATTAAGTGCCATATCGCTATTAGTCTCCTTTTACTCGCCTAGTTATGATGCAGCTATGATCGAGCTATGATGCTTGCTGATGACCTAATTTAAGGAAAATTGTTTCTAAGTCTTCTTGAGAGCACTGGAATTCTGTCAAGGGAATCCCAGCATTAACCAGCGATCGCAATAGCTGTGCACAATCCTCTTGACCTCCTGAAAAATGAATCCGCATCCGACCTGGTTCTGGTAATATCTCCCAGTCTTCTACAAGGGGATTATTTTTCAATTCCCCTTTAAGTACATCCAGCTGACCTAGGCTTGACAACAGAATTTGCTGGCGACCAAGACGCTGGTAAAACTCATCTAGGGGTGCGCTTTCTACCAGATACCCTAATTCCATGATGCCTACGGAGCTACACAGTTGGGCTAAATCACTCAAGACATGGGAGGAAATTAGAATGGTCATCCCCGCTTCTTGGAGAACCTTAATAATTTCCCGAAACTTCATTCTAGCAATGGGGTCAAGACCAGAGACTGGCTCATCCAGCAGCAGTAAAATTGGTTCATGAATAATAGTTCGAGCCAGGCTAAGGCGCTGTTTCATCCCCCGGGAGAGGGTTGAAATCAAACTATTACGCTTGTTGGTTAATTCAATCAGTTCCAGAACATCGTATAAGCGTTGTCGGCGTTTTGAGCCTCGTAATTTATATAGACGTGCAAAGTAGTCTAGGTAGTCCCAAACCGTCAAATCTTCATAGAGGGGAAAATCATCAGGTAGATAGCCTAAACGCTGTTTTAGCCTAGGATTGCTTTGATCTCTTAGCAAACGCTGACCATTGATGTAAATCTCACCAGTGGTAGGTTCTTCCGCTGCAGCTAACATCCGGATCAGGGTGGTTTTCCCAGCACCATTCGGTCCAATTAAGCCGTAAACTTCACCGCTTTCCACTTGCAAATCCACCTCATGGACAGCTACATGCCGGTCGAATTGCTTCGTGAGTCCACGGATATCAATAGCCAATTCTTTTACCATCAGAGTCTGGTTTTAGTTATTTAAATTACCTAAGACTAAGGTCTGTCTGAGCCAATATAGGATAAGAGCAAAGCCTCCTATTGCTTCGAGTTCCCTAGCCTTTCCAAGAAAGCGCGGGGTCGTACCACAAAGGGAAATTCAGATGTTGTTTTTTTTTCCAGCCTAGCGCTTTATTCTTGATCTATGGGTTGACCTAGGGCGGTTCAGCTTGTCTAGAATTATTTGAATTATTGATTTTTATTTAGTTATCGCTAGTTTAGGGATTCCTTCCGGACTGTTACCTTGTTGCGAAGTCTGATCTATCGGTTACATCGGTTACATCCCTTCACATATCCCTTGCCACCTCTGCTGATCAAAAAATTACCCTGATACACCGGCCAGATGCTATAGTATCGAACGCTATAACTTATCAAAAACTTTGGGTCTAAAACCCCGTCCTTCTAGGACGGCTTTTTAGTTGTCACTCACAAGTTTCATTTGGTATATGGTGGTTACAGGGTACAGGCTGAAAAACCGAGGCGCAACCGGGAGAAAGACCCGCCACTGCTCGACCTTAAAGTAGTAATGCCCGGAGGGTAGGGAAAGTCCTCCTTAAAAACCCAATCATCAATTAACAGTTGGTGTGTGAACCCAGGAAAGCACAGTTTGAAAATAAATGGTACGGCGGGGCACGCCGGAACCAAGTGAAACAGGGAAGCAACCGACTTCATAAGGCACTTCCCAATCTTGTTGCTAAACGCCCAAGGAGATTAGCCCGCTGGGTCTTTTGTGAACTGACTAGAGTCTTAGTCTTGACGGGATTTTGGTTTAGATATTGCCCGATTTTTGGCGGCGTCAAAGATTAGGACACAAAGGTTTAAGGCCGATCGTAGATCTGGGAATCCCCGTCCTTCCAGGGCGGGGAGTGTCAAACCCACGACACCTCATACTTGAGCATCGACCAAACTAACTATGACTTACTCCTACCGCATTACCCTGCTACCTGGTGACGGGATTGGCCCAGAAATCATGGCAGTAGCTGTAGATGTATTGAACCTCGTTGGCAAGCGATTCGATATTAATTTTAAATTTACTGAAGCCCTAATCGGTGGCGTAGCTATTGATGCTACTAATGAACCCCTACCTACTGACACCCTAGAACTATGTCGCAATAGTGATGCGGTTTTACTCGCTGCAATTGGGGGTTACAAGTGGGATAATCTGCCGCGCCACCAACGACCAGAAACGGGATTGTTGGGATTAAGAGCAGGATTAGGGTTGTTTGCTAATCTGCGACCAGCGACAATATTCCCCCAACTGATTGATGCCTCGACCTTGAAACGAAACGTGGTTGAAGGGGTAGATATTATGGTGGTTAGAGAACTGACTGGTGGGATCTACTTTGGACAACCTAAAGGAATTTTTAATCAGGAAACTGGGGAGAAACGGGGAGTCAATACTATGGCTTACACCGAAGCCGAAATTGACCGCATTGGTAGAGTAGGGTTTGAAACGGCTAAAAAACGCGGTGGTAAACTGTGTTCGGTGGATAAAGCTAATGTGTTGGATGTCTCCCAGTTGTGGCGTGATCGCATTACAACCCTAGCAGCAGAATATCCGGATGTGGAACTGTCTCACCTATACGTGGATAATGCTGCTATGCAATTGGTCAGAGCTCCAAAACAATTTGATACCATTGTTACCGGTAATATGTTCGGGGATATTTTATCGGATGCTGCTGCTATGCTTACCGGTAGTATTGGCATGTTACCCTCTGCTAGTTTAAGCGAATCTAACCCTGGAGTCTTTGAACCGGTTCATGGCTCGGCTCCAGATATTGCGGGTCTTGATAAAGCTAATCCCCTAGCGATGGTGCTCAGTGCTGCGATGATGTTACGTTATGGCTTGGACCAGCCTGAAGCAGCAGATTGCATTGAACAAGCAGTTGTCAAGGTTTTAGATAAAGGCGATCGCACAGGAGATATCATCTCAGAAGGGATGACTCTCTTAGGTTGTCGTGCTATGGGAGAGTCCCTAATTCAGTGCCTAGAACAATCTTGATATTATCCCTTGATATTATCTGGTAAACCTGCTGTTACTTATCATAACTCAGGAAAATCGGTTGGTTTCCCCTGGTTAATCAGTACCCTGTCTTGATGCAGTCGCTCATGGGGGGAACCCCCAAGACCGCGCTGCATCGCTTTTGCGGAAATACCCCCTTGCCGTGAAGGCGTGATTGCATTAAAGTCAAACTGAAATAATAGGGTAAAAAGTGTGGTGTATACATCACAGCAAAGACAAGAAAACTACCAAACTCGGCTTGAGCTACCGAAGCTGCTAGACCCTACGGTTTTGAGAGCAGCTAAGCACATCTACCAGGTTTACTACGAAGTTCATCCATACCTTGATGAACAGCCATCTGGTGTAGCCATTGACAGATATACCCTCAGAGGAAAGTTAATCTTTAGTGATAAACCTATCCTTCTACCAACTGAATGCTTTGTGCCTTTGAGTCAACTACAAGGAGATTTTTATTAATAAATATTAAGTCAATCTGTTAAACGGCTTAGTTTTATGGTAGTAACCAATAGCAATTAGCAAGTGATACAGGATATGGTTGAAGTATCCGCTGCCTTGACAACGTCGATAGTTTTCGCAATAGTTTTCGCTAGTGGTGCGTCTATTGGCAGTTTCCTCAATGTAGTCGTTTACCGACTACCTGCTGGTTTATCCATCCTTTGGCCTCCCTCTCGCTGTCCCCATTGTCTCCATAAGCTGGGAAAGCGAGAGAATGTTCCGGTAATGGGCTGGCTGTGGTTAAAAGGACGTTGCCGTCACTGTAATACCAAGATTTCCAGCCGCTATCCCCTAGTAGAGGCCATAACAGGTGTACTGTTTTTACTAGTTTTTTGGATCTATGGTTGGGGTTGGCAAACCCTAGGGTATTGGGCATTTTTGAGCTGGCTGTTGACTCTGGCTCTGATTGATATCGATACTATGACCCTACCGAATTCCCTAACTCAGTCTGGATTAGTGGCTGGTTTAGTATTTCAAGGAACTACTGGTTTTTTGGAGGGGTCTCAACCCATAGCAATAATTCCTCAATTAATGACTGGGGTGGTAGGTGCAGTGCTAGGGATTTGGTTGTTTGACCTGATTGCCTTTGGGGGTTCGATTGCCTTTGGTCAATCCGCTATGGGGGGAGGAGATGCTAAGCTAGCGGCGATGATGGGAGCTTGGTTAGGGTGGAAGTATTTGCTCTTGGCTAGTTTCATCGCTTGTGGTGTAGGGGCGTTTGCTGGTGGCGCAGCCATTGCCCTCGGTTGGATGAATCGCAAACAGCCAATGCCCTTTGGTCCTTTTCTAGGGTTGGGAGCAGGATTGACTCTACTGTGGGGTAAATTAATAGTGTCCACTTACCTAGAACTGTTTTTCCCATTGAGCTAAAACGTATCTTAGGTGCGCTTTTTCCATCTAATTATTAAATTCGCCACTGGTCGCACCTGTTGAATAATGTTCGCTCACTATCTTAATTGAGACCTTGAAAAGGGAAAGCTTAAACGTCCTATATAATAGGAAACCTATAAAAATTAACCTATTATAAAATTTTAGCTAATTGTCTACTAATCATAATACTTATAAATAAGTATAACCTATAAAGAAAACTATAGATGAAATTAAACTATCAAATTCAAAGGCTCTGAAAACTCTACTATTGGTGCTATTGGTATTGGCCTGTGTCTTGGATAACAATCAGAACTACCAATCTTCGCTGGGAAGCCGAGCTGATGCAGCAGGTGCTAGCTGCTCATGATATTCCAAGTCGGATTCTTGATATTGGGATCATGTCTTATTTAGGTGCAGGTAGTCCTGCGGCTTTACAAGTTCGCTCACCAGATCAATGGACAGCCTTACTGTTGTTGAGTTCCCCAGAGGAAGAGCAGGCATGACAATCAGATAAATCAGATTATAGCTAAAAAAATATAGGTGCGCTTGACCCGTAATTAAATTCGCCACGAGTCGCACATTCACGATAATACGTTAACAGGATTAAGAATTTTTATGTCTCTATTCGATTGGTTTGCCAATAGACGAAAAATTGAACCAACCCCTAAACAACCTCAAGAACGGGAGATTGCTGATGGGCTATGGAAAAAGTGTGAAGCTTGCGGAGTTCTATCCTACGCCAGAGACCTGCAAGCTAATCAAATGGTTTGCAGTGAATGTGGCCATCATATGCGAGTCCCTAGTGACGAGCGGATCCGCCAGCTGATTGACCATCAGACCTGGATCTCACTGGATGAACACCTACATCCGACGGATCCCCTCAAGTTTTGCGATCGCAAATCCTATAGTGATCGTTTGCGAGACAGCCAAGAAAAAACCAAGCTCACAGATGCGGTACAAACCGGCACCGGTAAGCTAGAGAATTTGCCTATTGCTTTGGGAGTGATGGACTTCCGGTTCATGGGCGGTAGTATGGGTTCCGTAGTTGGGGAAAAACTGACTCGTTTGATAGAAGAAGGAACCAAGCGACAGGTACCGGTTGTAATTGTTTGTGCATCTGGTGGAGCCAGAATGCAGGAAGGGATGTTAAGCCTGATGCAAATGGCCAAAATCTCTGGTGCCTTGGAACGCCATCGTCAAGCCAGACTACTCTACATTCCAGTGCTGACTCATCCTACCACTGGTGGGGTGACCGCCAGTTTCGCCATGTTAGGAGATATTATCATAGCGGAACCGAAGGCATTAATTGGATTTGCTGGACGACGAGTGATTGAGCAGACCCTAAGAGAAAAGCTACCGGATAATTTCCAGACCTCTGAATATCTGCTAGATCACGGCTTTGTTGATGCCATTGTACCTCGCACCCAGTTGAAAAAAACCCTAGCCCAGCTGATTCGCCTCCATCAACCCCAGGCTACTATACCGGTAGCGGTTTCCCTGCCAAAAGCAGTAGGGACTTCTGAGCTGGGAGTAGGGAGTAGGGAGTAGGGAGTAGGGAGTAGGGAGTAGGGAGTAGGGAG
>NZ_CEYLVT010000265.1:0-9424 GCF_982860115.1 Moorena sp. | reverse complement strand
CGTTTAACGGGACTCCTGTGGAGCAGATATTGCCCAATCTTGATTGTCATTCGGGAAGAGGGAACAGGGAACAGGGAACAGGGAACAGGGAATAGGGAGTAGGGAGTAGGGATATGAAAAAACTATTATTTATATTTGCGATCGCATTAACTTGCTTCTTGCCATCCGGCGAAGCCTTATCAAATTCTCAAGGAATAACACCGGATTACCCAATTAGTGATTCTCCAGACCAACAAGCCCAACACCTCTATGAAACCGGGCAATACCAAGAGGCTATCCCGTTGTTGGATCAAATTATTAATAACTACAGCGATAGTGGCGACCTTATTGGTGAGATTAATTCCTTAGTCAATCTCGCGTTAGTTTATCAAAGCTTGGGAGACCTAGACCAAGCTAAACAAACACTATCCCAGAGTTTTACCCAACTAGAACAACTTGATAGTACCAAAGAACGTCAAGAATTACAAGCCCAAATTTTTTCAGTACAAGGACAAGTATACTTATCACTAGGTCAGGCCAAAAAAGCCTTAGATACTTGGCAGCAAACGAGTGCTATCTACCAAGACCTCGGAGACTTAACTAGATTAACAGAAAGTCAGATTTACCAAGTGCAAGCCTTACGAGTCTTAGGGTTGTATAATCAAGCCACTAAAACCTTAACTCAAATCCAAAAAACTCTCCAAAACCAACCGGATAGCAAACTGAAAAGTACTGCCCTCCTATACTTAGGTGATGTGCTGCGCCGAGTAGGTAAATTCCAAGACTCTAAAGCAATTTTACAACAAAGTTTAGCCATAGCCGAAAACTTACGATATCAGACCTTGATTGCTGATAGTCTGCTCAGTTTGGGGGATACAGCTAGATTAAAAGGAGACACAAAAGAGGCAATAGAGTTCTATCAACGAGTTGTGAAGGAATCTCCCTTACCGGAGAGTAAGATTCAGGCACAGTTAAATCAATTGAGTATAGTGATAGCTAAACAAGAGTGGTCACGAGCCAGAGAATTATTGCCAGCTATCGACAATACCTTAACTAACTTATCTCCCAGTAAAACAGCAATAAATGCTAGAATTAATCTAGCCAAAACCCTGTCAAAAGGGAAAAAATCAAATCTCAAATCTCCAAAAGACCTGGCTACTTATCTCGCCGATGCAATTAAGCTGGCTAGGAATTTAGGAGATAAACGAGCGGAAGCGGAAGCCATCGGTAACTTGGGAAGCTTATACGAACAGCAATCACGTCTTGAAGAAGCCCAAAACTTGACGGAAAAAGCGTTAGTCATTGCTCAAGAAATCCAGGCTCCGGATTTAGCCTATCAATGGCAATGGCAACTGGGCAGAATCCTCAATCTAAAACAGGATAAAACAGGTGCGATCGCGGCCTATGCTCAATCGGTGCAAACCCTCAAATCTATCCGTAGCGACCTAGTCGCCATTAGTAGCGATATTCAGTTTGGGTTTCGAGAAAGCGTCGAACCAGTCTACCGAGAATTAGTAGCACTACTGCTGGAACCCAATGCATCTCAAGACAACCTCAAACAAGCACGAGATGTGATTGAATCCCTACAACTAGCGGAACTAGACAACTTCTTTCGGGATGCCTGTCTAGATGCTAAACCCGTTAATATTGACGAAATAGATCCTAACGCCGCTATCTTCTATACCATTATCTTGCCAGACCGCCTGGAAGTAATTGTTACTTTACCCGGACAATCCCTGCGCCAGATCACTACTAACTTACCCAAAACAGAAATAGAAGAACAACTGGCTTTGGTAAAGAGGAATATTACTAGCCCTTGGCGAGTTCTGAGTAAGGAAAACTTACAAACAATACACGACTGGTTAATCGGCCCGATTGAAGCGGAACTAGCCAACAGTAACATCCGCACCCTAGTATTTATCCCAGATGGGGCTCTGCGCAATCTTCCTATGTCTGTGCTTTATGACGGGGAAAACTATTCCATGGAGAAATATAGTATTGCAGTAGCACCTAGTTTACAATTAATCGACCCTAAAGCTTTAGTCAGACAAAACTTTTCGGCTCTGACCGCTGGACTAACCGAAGTTCGTCCCCATCGTCCAGATTTAGGAGCACTTCCTGGGGTGAAGGTGGAATTAGAGAATATCAAGGCCGAAGTTCCCTCATTGATTCTACTCAATGAGTCCTTTACCGAATCCAACTTCAATACAGAAGTTAATACGTCCGGTTACGAAGTGGTTCATCTGGCCACTCATGGTGAATTCAGTTCAGTAGCGGAAGAAACGTTTCTGCTGACCTGGGACGACGTGATCAATATCAATGAGTTAAATACTCTGATCTCAGCGGATCAAAAGCAAAAAAATCCCATTGAATTACTCGTCCTCAGTGCTTGTCGGACAGCCACAGGAGACTCCCGAGCCGCTTTGGGATTGGCTGGAGTAGTAGTGCGTGGGGGGGCACGCAGTACCCTTGCCAGTCTCTGGTCTGTGGAGGATCTAGCTACTACAGAGTTAATGAGTCGCTTCTATCAGAAGTTAGCCACAGGCCAGGTTACCAAGGCTAAAGCTCTGGCTCAAGCTCAACTGGAGCTGTTGCACAGCGAGCAATTTAATCACCCCTTTTACTGGTCGGCTTTTATTTTGCTGGGAAATTGGTTGTGAAAATTAGGGTGTAGGGTTTAGGGAGTAGGGTGTGGGGGGTAGGGTGTAGGGTGTGGGGAGTAGGGTGTAGGGCTCACAGGGGTAGGTGTTTTACATTTGGGTAAAACATGGGACGACCCAGAGGGAGAGGAAAAGAAAAACAACGAACAAGCGATGCAGCGCGGTCTTGGGGGTTTCCCCCACTCGCGCTTTGCATCAAGACAATGATGATTTTTAACGACAATAATGGTATATTGTCTTATCCCCCACACCCCACACCCCACGCCCCACACCCCACACCTGACGTCTTTGTAAAAAACATACCCTTGAAAGCTACTCCCTATTCCCTGCTCCCTGTTATTGTTAATTTTAAGTAAAGTCTTGATGAAGAGTTTGTAAATCAATCAAGCTGAAATATATTTTTTGATTTAATTAGAAAATTCGATAGCTTATTGATTAACATGAAAGCTCGGATTTCGCGACTGGTGCCAGCAACTAGCGTTGTGCTGTATTCTCTAGTGGCTGCAACTACGGCATTAGGACAAATTACCCCAGATAATACCCTAGGGGATGAAAGCTCTGTAGTAACCAATCTGAATATTAACGGGATTGTAATAGATTTAATTGAAGGTGGAGCGATTAGAGACAGTAATCTATTCCACAGCTTTTCGGATTTCAATGTGGGGCAGTTCGGGCGAGTTTATTTTGATAATCCTGCTGGAGTTACCAACATCCTGAGTCGGGTAACGGGAGGTAATGTTTCCAATATTTTGGGGACTCTAGGGGTATTGGGTAATGCTAATTTATTTTTGATTAATCCCAATGGTATTATTTTCGGTCTCACTAGCAGACTAGATCTACGAGGAGGGTCATTTTTTGGGAGTACTGCTGATAGTGTGTTGTTTGACGATGGCACAGTTTTCAGCACTAAAAATCCCAATGAGAAACCGTTGTTGACGATTAATATTCCATCTGGGTTGCAATATGGTTCCAATCCAGGGAGTATTACTAATCAATCTTTGTTTGGGCTTCAGGTACCAAATGGTCAAACCTTAGGGCTAATTGGTGGTGAGGTTACTATTCCTGGTAGCGCTCTAGCTGCATTGGATGGACGGATTGAGCTGGGGGGTGTTGGTGCTAATGGTATGGTGAAGCTGACCCCAACGGATACTAGTTTTGGGTTGGATTATTCAGGAGTTCAAGGGTTTGAGGATATTAGTTTGTCAGACGGTGCTCTTGTTATTACCACTGGAAAAAGTGGTGGCAGTATCCAGGTGCAAGGGGCTAATGTAACTTTTAGCGATTTCTCTTTTGTTTTTGCGAATACCAATGGCAGTGGCAGTGGTGGTGGGATAGAGATTCAAGGTTCTAATGTAACTTTGGATCGCTCTTTTGTTTTTGCGGATACCAAAGGCAGTGGCAGTGGTGGTGGGATAGTTGTTGAGACTTCAAACTTAAGTCTTGAGGGTGGTTCTAGCATATTTGTGAATGTATCAGGCTCAGGACAGGGGGGAGATGTAACAGTGGATGCCACTAAATCTGTTCGAGTGGTTGGTACGGCTGATGGTACTCCTAGTATCTTGGGATCCCTAGTTTTGCAAACAGCAACAGGAAATGTAGGAGATGTCAGTATTACCACTGAGCAGTTAATTATCTCTGATGGAGCACAAGTTTCAGCTGGCACTCTTGGTCAAGGGGACGGGGGAAATTTGAGTGTGGATGCTTCCTCTACTGTTCAAGTAATTGGTACTGATGGTTTGTTGATCAGCGGCTTGTTTGTTCAAGCTAATGAGGGAGCAACAGGAAATGCCGGAAATTTGAATATTACCACTGGGGAGTTAATAGTCTCTGATGGAGCTGTTGTTTTAGCTAGCACTTTTGGTGAAGGGGACGGAGGTAAAGTGAATGTCAATGCCAACTCTAGTGTTCAAGTGATTGGTACGACAGCCGATGGTCAGTTTCCCAGCCGCTTGTCTGCTCAAGCTAATTTAGGCTCAAAAGGAAAAGCCGGAGATATCACTATTACCACTGAGCAGTTAATGGTCAAAGATGGAGCATTTGTTTCAGCTGCCACTTTTGGTCAAGGGGACGGGGGAGATTTGACAGTGGATGCTTCTTCTACGGTTCAAGTGATTGGTACCTCATCTGATGCTACGCTCCTAAGCAGGTTATCTACTGGAACTCAAGGGAGAGGAAATGCCGGAAATTTGAGTATTACCACTGAGGAGTTAATCGTCTCTGATGGAGCCGTTGTTTCAGCTAGCACTCTTGGTCAAGGAAACGGAGGAACCTTGAGAGTTGATGCCTCCTCAACTGTTCAAGTGATTGGTACCTCAGCTGATGGTACTTCTCTGAGCAGGTTATCTACTCAAACTCAAGAGAGAGGAAAAGCTGGAAATTTGAATATTACCACTAGGGAGTTAATCGTCTCTGATGGAGCATTTGTTTCAGCTAGCACAGTAGGTGAAGGGGACAGCGGAAATTTGACTGTGGATGCCTCCTCAACTGTTCAAGTGATTGGGACCTCAGCTGATGGTGAGTTACCCAGCGGTTTGTTTGCTCGAACTTTTGGGAAAGGAACAGCCAGAGATATCACTATTACCACTGGGGAGTTAATCGTTTCTGATGGAGCATTGATTTCAGCTAGCACAAGCGGTGAAGGGAACGGGGGGAACTTAACTATAGATGCCGACTCTACTGTTCAACTGATTGGGACCTCAGCCAATGATCGGTTTAGCAGCCGCTTGTTGACTCAAGCTAATCGAGAAGCAACAGGAAATGCGGGAGAGTTGAAGATTACCACTGGGGAGTTAATCGTCTCTGATGGAGCACAAGTTTCAGCTGGCACTGTTGGTCAAGGCAATGGGGGAAATTTGACTGTAGATGCCGACTCGACTGTTCAAGTGATTGGTACCTCACCCGATGGTCGGTTTCCCAGCGGCTTGTTTACTCAAACTGAAGGCAAAGGAAATGCCAGAGATTTGAAGATTAACACTGGAGAGTTAATCGTCTCTGATGGAGCACAAGTTTCAGCTAGCACAAGCGGTGAAGGGAACGGGGGAAATTTGACTGTCAATGCCTCTGAATCTGTTCAACTCATTGGTACTGGTACCTCAGCCTCGGGTGAGTCTGACAGCGGCTTGTTTATTCAAGCTAATCAGGACGCAACAGGAAATGCCGGAAGGTTTTTGAATATTACCACTGGGCAGTTAATCGTCTCTGATGGAGCATTTGTTAGTGCTAGAAGTTTTGAAGAGAGAACTTCAGCAGGAGAAGTAAATATTAATGCTAACTCCATCTTCCTAGACAACAATAGCAGAATCACAGCAGAAACAGCAGGAGGAGATAACAGCAAGATTAAACTCTTTTCCCGTGACATCCGACTGCTTAACGAAAGCAAAATTATAACTGAAGCTCAGAATACAACCACTGGGGGCAATATCAATATTCAGACTGATACCCTAGTTGGTCTCGGAGATAGTGACATCATTGCCAATGCTGACGAAGGGGAAGGAGGTCGTGTTGTAATTAATGCCAAAGGCATCTTTGGTTTAGAGTTTCGAGATGACCTCACTCCAGACAATGACATTACTTCTACTTCCAACCTTGGCTCATCCTTCAACGGTGACGTAATTCTCAACATCTCCCAGGTAGACCCCACCTCAGGCTTAAACGAATTGCCAGGAATCCTGGTGGATGCAGAAGCGATTCTGGCCAATGACCTTTGTGGCTTTGAGAATGATCGGATTGCTGGCGGGAGTTCCTTTACCATTACCGGCAAAGGCGGTTTACCACCAACTCCAGAGGATCCAGTGATTAATGCCCACAGAACAGTCAGATGGCGAACTCGTCCCAGGTTACCCAGCACCAGAAAACCATTACAAGCGCAAGGGTCAGTCAGACCCCGTCAAGACAAAAAAGTGATTATCGAAGCCCAAGGCTGGGTAGTAGCAAAGGATGGCACGATTATTCTGACAGCGCAACCGTTTAACGGGACTCCTGTGGAGCAGATATTTCCCAATCTTGATTGTCATGCGGGAGGAGGGAATAGGGAACAGGGAACAGGGAACAGGGAATAGGGAGTAGGGAGATGAAAAAACTATCATTTATATTTGCGATGCTCTTTCAGAGCCACTGCGTGATCGCATTAACCTGCTTCTTGCCATCCGGCGAAGCATTATCAAATTCTGTTGTCATCACACCCGATTCCCGATTCCCGATTCCCGATTCCCAATTCCCGATTCCCGATTCCCAATTCCCAATTCCCAATTCCCGATTCCCGATTCCCGATTCTCCAGAACAACAAGCCCAACACCTCTATGAAACCGGGCAATACCAAGAGGCTATCCCGTTGTTGGAGCAAATTATTAGTAACTACACCGATAGTGGGGACCTTATTGGTGAAATTAATTCCTTAGTCAATCTCGCGTTAGTGTATCAAAGTTTGGGAGACCTAGACCAAGCTAAACAAACACTATCCCAGGGTTTTAGCCAACTAGAAAAACTTCCTAATCCCAAAGAACGTCAACAATTACAAGCGCAAATACTAGAAGTTCAAGGACAAGTATACTTATCTCTAGGTCAAGGGGAAAAAGCCTTAGATACTTGGCAGCAAACGAGTGCTATCTATCAAGAGATCGGAGACTTAACTAGATTAACAGAAAGTCAGATTTACCAGGTGCAAGCCTTACGAGTCTTAGGGTTGTATAATCAAGCCACTAAAACCTTAACTGAAATCCAGGAAACTCTCCAAAACCAACCGGATACCGCCCTCAAAAGTACCGCCCTCCAATACCTAGGTGATGTGCTGCGCCGAGTAGGTAAATTCAAAGACTCTAAAGCAATTTTACAACAAAGTTTAGCCATAGCGGAAAACTTACCGGATCAGACCTTAATTGCTGACAATCTTATCAGTTTAGGAAATACGGCTAGATTAAAAGGAGACACAGCAGAGGCAATAGAGTTCTATCAACGGGTTGTCAAGGAATCTCCCTTACCCGATAGTAAGATTCAAGGGCAATTAAATCAACTGAGTATAGTGATAGCGAACCAAGAGTGGTCACAAGCTAGAGGGTTATTGCCAGCTATCGACAATACCTTAACTAACTTATCTCTCAGTAAGACCGCTATCAATGCTAGAATTAATCTAGCCAAAACCCTATTAAAATCGACAACATCACTAAAAACTCCCAAGGATATTGCTACTTATCTCGCTGATGCTATTAAGCTGGCTAGGGATTTGGGAGATAAACGAGCGGAAGCGGAAGCTATCGGTAACTTAGGCAGGTTATACGAATACAATCAACGTCTTGAGGAAGCCGAAGACTTGACGGAAAAAGCGTTACTAATTGCTCAAGAAATCCAGGCTCCGGATTTAGCCTATCAATGGCAATGGCAACTGGGCAGAATCCTCAATCTAAAACAGGATAAAACAGGTGCGATCGCGGCCTATGCTCAATCGGTGCAAACCCTCAAATCTATCCGTAGCGACCTAGTCGCCATTAGTAGCGATATTCAGTTTGGGTTTCGAGAAAGCGTCGAACCAGTGTACCGAGAATTAGTAGGACTACTGCTGGAACCCAATGCATCTCAAGAAAACCTCAAACAAGCACGGGATGTAATTGAATCTCTACAACTAGCAGAACTAGACAACTTCTTTCGGGATGCTTGTTTAGATGCTAAACCCGTTAATATCGACGAAATTGACTCCAACGCTGCTATCTTCTATACCATTATCTTGCCAGACCGCCTGGAAGTAATTGTCACCTTGCCGGGACAACCCCTGCGCCAGATAACTACTAACTTACCTCAACCAGAAATAGAAAAACTAGTGGCTTCGGTAAAGACAAATATTACTAGCCCTTGGCGAGTGCTGAGAAAGGACAACTTACAAACAATACACGACTGGTTAATCGGTCCGATTCAAGCAGAATTAGCCAAGAGTAATATCTTCACCCTAGTATTTATTCCCGATGGGGCTCTGCGCAATCTTCCCATGTCTGTGCTTTATGACGGGGAAGACTATTTGATCGAGAACTATAATATTGCCTTAGCGCCTAGTTTACAATTAATCGACCCTCAAGCCAATGTCAGAGAAAACGTTTCGGTTCTAACTGCTGGAGTGACGGAAATTCGTCCCCATCGTCCCAAATTAGGATCACTTCCTGGGGTGAAAGTGGAATTAGAGAATATCAAGGGTCAAATTCCTTCATTGATTTTACTCAATGAGTTCTTTACTGAATCCAACTTCAATACAGAAGTTAATACCTCTAGTTACGAAATCGTTCATCTGGCCACTCATGGTGTATTTAGTTCAGTAGCTGAAGAAACGTTTCTGCTGACCTGGGATGACGTGATTAATCTCAATGAGTTAAATACTCTGATCTCAGCGGATCAAAAGCAAGAAAATCCCATTGAATTACTCGTCCTCAGTGCTTGTGAGACAGCGGCAGGAGATTCCCGAGCCGCTTTGGGATTGGCTGGTATCGCCGTGCGTGGGGGGGCACGCAGTACCATTGCCAGTCTATGGACTGTGAACGATCTAGCCACTACAGAGTTAATGACTCGCTTCTATCAGAGGTTAGCCAGAGGCCAGGTTACCAAGGCTGAAGCTCTGCGTGAAGCTCAACAGGAGCTGTTGCAGAGCGAGGCATTTAATCACCCCATTTACTGGTCGGCTTTTATTTTGCTGGGAAATTGGTTGTGAAAATTAGGGTGTAGGGTGTAGGGAGTAGGGTGTGGGGGGTAGGGTGTAGGGTGTGGGGGGTAGGGTGTAGGTATGGATGCAAAAGCTACCCTACACCTCA
>NZ_CEYLVT010000264.1:0-9429 GCF_982860115.1 Moorena sp. | reverse complement strand
CCCTACTCCCTACTCCCTACTCCCTACTCCCTACTCCCTACTCCCTACTCCCTAACAAAAAAAAATAGCCGCAGAAATACTATCCACGGCTAGATGAACCTTATGAATTCACATTTCGCACCATTCCAGACATGCTCCCATGGGAGCAGCCCCGATGGTTTGGCCAGGGGGCAAAGCCCCCCAGCAATTTAATAGCTTAACCCAGAGTTAGGTATTTGGTCATCATCGTAATAAATTCCCCAGGAAGTCCAGTCGGTTGCAGAGGAGTCCACTCGGAGATTTCCGCATAACCCAGTGCATAGAGGGTATGCATGGTGTTGATGATGCCCTTGCGGGAGCCCCTCAAAATATGCTGAACCGGGTATTTTTTGGGAAAGGATTCTTGAGGATTATTACTAGGAGTTATATCCTCGGGGTTAGTCTCTGGGTTTGGGCGAAATTCTGAATCCATAAGGTTCACCTTTTGCTTGTGGTTTGTATAATATAATCATAATGATTATATTATTAGTTGTCAAGGGTTTTTCTAAATTTTTTTTTGGGAGATAATTAAAGAAAATGTACAGTAACAAAATGGAAAGAGACGCTCTATTGAACGTCTCGAAAAAGCTATTCTTTTTTCGCAGTTATCATATCAGGTACGGGGTGCATCTCAATGCATACTATTTGACGTGGTGGTGCGTTACGGGACGGACTGTCCCAACACTTGCTATGGTTTGCGTCTTGGCGAGCCCGTCCCTAACACACCCTACGCCACTTTTTTACAAATATGAGATGCACCCTCAGGTACGCTTTTCAACTTCAAAGTCCCCCTTATTAAGGGGGATTTAGGGGGATCATTTTGTACCTTATGGGATATAGAATTGCTAGATTGTGACTATAGCTTTGTCCATAATTATTAGGTACATTTTGCCTTGAGTAGGGATCCCCCCTAACCCCCCTTAATAAGGGGGGAATCTTAATAAGGGGGGAATATGATTCACTGTTGCCTATTGCCTATTGCCTCTTGCCTCTTGCCTTGCGCGTAGCGATATAATCCTATTCTATTCCTTCAATCCTATCTTCAACCTCCTGATACAATTCGCGCAACAGCTGTAAATTACTCTCACTCGTTTCCCAATAGCCACGTCCATTAACTTCTAATAACGTAGAGACTACTTTACGGAAGGAATTGGGATTCAAATTCATTAACCGCTGACGCATTTCTTCATCCTGGATAAAGGTAGTATTCACATCTTCATAAACCCAGTTATCTACTGCATCAGCGGTTGCACTCCAACCCATAGTATTCACTAAACGTTTGGAAAGTTCACGAACCCCTTCATAGCCATGATTCAACATCCCTTCGTACCACTTGGGATTAAGTAATTTAGTCCGGGCATCTAAACGGACGGTTTCTGATAGGGTGCGAACCTGAGCATTAGCTGTAGTGGTATCAGCAATGTAAGCGGTTGGTTTCTTACCATCGTTGCGCAAGTTGGCTACTACTTTAGTGGGGTCAGAGTCAAAGTAATGAGAAACATCAGTTAGGCTAATTTCCGATGAATCAAGATTCTGGAAGGTAACATCAGCGGTTTTCAAGGCGGACTCAAAAATCTTCTGACTCTGTTCCATGGTGCCTGGGCTATCAGAAGAGAAGGCAAAGGATTTGCGACTGAGATACATATTCTGTAACTCGGATTCTTCTTCCCAGGTGCTGTTTTCTACAGCTAAATTAACATTGGAGGCATAGGAACCAGACGCATTGGAGAACACCCGAGTCGCCGCTTGCCGTAGATTAATCCCCATTTCTTGAGCTTGTTGCAAACTGTGTTTCCGCACAAAGTTCATTTCCAGGGGTTCATCGGCTTCTGCGGCCATTTTCACTGCTTGGTCTAGTAAATTCATCTGATTGATGAACAAATCCCGGAAGACACCGGAACAGTTTACTACCACATCAATCCGAGGACGACCTAACTCTTCTAAAGGAATTAGTTCTAATTTATTCACCCGTCCCAAGGCATCGGGCACTGGCTTAACCCCGACCATCCACAGAATTTGGGCTAGGGATTCGCCGTAGGTTTTAATATTATCCGTACCCCATAGCACACACGCAATGGTTTCTGGCCAAGCCCCATCATTATCTCGCTTTTGCCGTGCCAACAGTCGGTCTACTACGATTTTGGCAGATTTCACCGCTGCTAGGGTGGGAATGGATTGGGGGTCGAGGGCGTGAATATTCTTACCGGTCGGTAGCACATCGGGATTTCGGATCGGGTCACCACCAGGACCGGGCAGCACATATTCCCCATCTAAGGCTTGGAGCATTGCTCCTAGTTCATTATCTGCTACTATCTGCTGTAAACAGAATTCCAGATAGTCAAACAGAGGCTTGATCGCGTCGGAATCTACGTTGGTGTACCCAAGATTGTGCAAGGCTTCTACCCACGGTTCTTTTTTACCAAGGTTGAGGAAGTTGAGTTTAGAGACTGTAGAGACCCGTCCATCGCTGTCGATTTGAGCTTGAACCATAGCACTAACAGCAGCACGGGTAGCTTGGGTGATGTCTTGCAACAATTCCACATCGGCTAAGATGCCTTGGTCATTGTTGCTGTAAATTTCATCAATCTCTCGCTCAATACTGTTGGCAATAATCCGGGGTAAACCGATGATTTCGTCTTCGCTACGGTCTAAGTTAGCAATATTGACTAGCGTTGCGATCGCTTCTTCTGCAGTTGGTGGCTTACCAATCACATGCAACCCACAGGGTAACAACCTTGATTCAATTTCCATCAAACGGCGGTACACCTGACCTACCAACGTATCCCGTTCTTCGGCACTCAGGTCTTTGGCATCTTGCTCGGGCAAGGCAATATCTTGGTCAAGATTCACCAAGCGGCACTTATCCATAATGGTGTTAACAATGGGAACACCGCGCCCAGTATCTTTGAGAGTTTGATAAGACCCAATTAACTCACTGAGTTCCTTTAACCCTTTATACAATCCAGCATTTTCTGCCGGTGGGGTGAGATAGGATATGGTTTCAGCATAGCTGCGCCGCTTGGCAATGGTTGCTTCACTGGGATTATTGGCAGCATAGTAGTACAGATTGGGAATAGAACCAATTAAATTATCTGGATAACAGTCTCCAGACATCCCCATCTGTTTCCCTGGCATAAATTCTAGAGAGCCGTGGGTGCCGAAGTGCAGCACCGCATCCGCTTGCCAGATTTGTTCTAAATAGGTGTAATAAGCAGCAAAGCCATGGTGAGGACTTGCGGAACGGGAGAACAACAGTAGCATTGGGTCTCCTTCATACCCAAAGGTAGGTTGTACTCCAATGAATACATTCCCGAATTGCTTGCCGTAGATTAACAAATTTTGTCCATCACTATTAAGATGTCCTGGTGGTGGTCCCCAGTTTTCCTCTAAGCGAGTGGAGTAGGGAGTAAACCGTTCATACTCCATCACCGACATCCGGTGAGCAATATTCAATTCTGGACTAGCGTACTGAGCTTGGGCATCATGGATCACCTCTTGCATCAGTGTCTCAGCAGATTCCGGCAAGTCTTGGACATCATAACCATTGTGTTTCAGGGCTTCCATCACTTTATAGATGGAACCAAATACATCAAGATAGGCCGCTGACCCAACATTGCCTTTATCTGGGGGAAAGCTAAAGACTGTGATCGCAATTTTCTTATCAAGCTTGGGCTTACGGCGCAAATTCGCCCACTTCATGGCCCGTCGGGCTACTGATTCAATCCGGTCCTGTAACGCAATGGATTTTCCAGTTGCGCCATCCCGTCCGGATAGGATAATTGGTTCAATGGCACCATCCAGCTCTGGAATGGCAATTTGCAATGCTACTTGAATCGGGTGCAGTCCCAATTCACTATTTTCCCACTCTTCCGTAGTTTGGAAGACTAAGGGAAGTGTAACCATATAGGGGCGATTGAGGCGTTTTAATGATTCAATTGCTTTGGGATGGTCTTGCCGTGCTGGACCTCCTACTAGAGCAAAGCCGGTTAGAGATACCACAGCATCCACTAAGGGCACCACGGTTTTGCCATGTTCCTCAGAAAAATAGGTATCTACAGGTTTAGAGAAATCCAGACCACCTGCAAATATGGGAATCACCCTTGCTCCCATGGCTTCCAGTTCCTGCACCATGGCTACATAATGGGCATCATCCCCTGTAACTAGGTGAGTGCGTTGCAGGACTAAACCAATACAGGGAGCGAGGGGGTCTTTTAAGTCTGTTGAGATATCCTCACGGCTACTATACCAGTTCAGGTATTCCTTGACATCTTCAAACATTTGTGGTGCTAGAGGATGCCAAACCCCCATATCTGGGTAAACCACTGGGTCTTTGAATTGGACAGAGGTTTCGCTGTTTTTATTCTCGCGCTTAAATACATACTTATCTGCTAGCATCAGCAGGAAGTTTTCTAGGTTATCAGAAGACCCCCCTAGCCAATATTGGAAACTCAGCATGAAGTTGCGAGCATCCTGAGCTTTGTCCATAGGCATATACTTCAGGACTTTGGGTAAGGTCTGCAACAGCTTTAGCATACTGTCTTGGAAGGAAGACCCAGATTTTTTCTTGCGCTTACGCATGAATTGTGCGATCGCACTCTTGGATTGCCCCAAATTGGCCATGGAGAAGCTACCTAATTTATTCAGGCGCATCACTTTAGGCATTGATGGAAATACCACTGCGGCATCCAAGTGATCGCGATGGGGTTGTACAGCGGCTACTACCTTCTCGGCCAAGTCTTCTATAAAGATTAGTGACGCGATAAAGATATTCGCTTCTGCTATATCCCGTTGGAAGTCTTCATAGTTTTCTGGGTCACGGAGTTCCTCAATGAGGTAGCCGCTGATTTCAATAGCGATATCTGGTTGATTTTGATTGATTGAACGAACAGCAGCTGATAATGCACTTTGGTACTGCGGTTCTAGCACGACATAGACCACCTTCAGCAAATGACGCCCATTCAAGGCTTCCGGGGTGATGTGTCTAATGGTGGACTTGACGTGAGTGAACATGCGGCTAGGTCTCCTTCCTGATTATTCGTTATCTGTGCCTTACCTTGAGTGGCGGTAAGTGGTTGATCACCTTTGATAGTTTTGATCGTATTTAGATTTTATTGACAGATGTGCTATCGAACGTCTCTACCAGTGACCACTCACTCTTGGTTGGGATGGTTTTGTTTTGCCAACTAAAGAGTTTCTATCAAAAAACGTTGACTTTCAGGGAGTTCTAGCCGTTATCTGATACAATTCGATATAAAAATTACACTTTTTTGTAATATTCCTTAACACTTACTGAAGTGCTAAATCCGCTTAGCTTAAAAAAACTAAACAATAAAAATCCTTGACAAAAGTAATCTTAGTTGTATATATAAGGAGACTTTATAGATTGATAAAACTATTACTTATCGTTCCTCCTTAACTATTACTTAAGATTTGTCGGGCTTACGCAGTAAGTCCTGATTTATTGACACTCCCCGCCCGCTTATGAGCGGGGATTCTTAGATCTACGACCGGCCTTAAACCTCCGTATCCTTGCGGCAATACCTAAACCGAAACCCCGTCAAGACTAAGGTTCTAGTTCAGTTTACGAAAGACCCAGCGGGCTGGTCTCCTTAAGCGTTCAGTTACTTTTTGAGAAGTGCCTTATAGAGTCCGTTGCTTCCCTGTTTCACTTGGTTCCGGCGTGCCCCGCCGTACCGTTGTTTTCTCAAAGTGTTGTCTTGCTGGGTTCACACACCGATTGGTAGTCGATGGTTGGGTTTTTAAGGAGGATCTTCCCTACCCTCCGGGCATTACTACTTTAAGGTCAATAAGTTACGGGTCTCTCTCCCGGCTCAGCCTCGGTTTTTCAGCCTGTACCCTATACTTCAATTATACTATGGCGCTATATAATTGTCAACTAAAAGCCGTCCTAGAAGGACGGGGCTTTAAACCCAAAAATTTTGGTAATGTTTCAGTTGAGGTAAGCATTTAGCAGTCAGTGGTCAGCCGTCAGTGGTCAGCCGTCAGCCGTCAGCCGTCAGCCGTCAGCCGTCAGCCGTCAGCCGTCAGCCGTTTGCCTTTGGCTGAAAGCTGTTCGCGTAGCGCATAAGCTGAAAGCTGTTCGCGTAGCGTGTGCGTAGCACATAAGCTGATAACTGATAACTGAAAGCTGATAACTGATAGCTGATAGCTGATAGCTGATAGCTGATAACTGATAGCTGATAACTGATAGCAAGCCAGATAATCATAATCAGGAGTGGGGAAGAGTGCCAGCAGCAGATATTTTAGTTATGTCCAATGGCCCAGGAGAGTTGACCACCTGGGTGCGACCAGTGGTGAAGGCATTGCGGGAAACTCTAGGGAATGACCGTTCATTACTCCGGATATCGGTAGTGCTATCACCTTGCCCTCATGCCACAGGCAAAGAAGATGCGATCGCAAAATCCTACCCAGAAGTAGACCGGGTTCAGGCAGCAGAGGATTTTTTACCATTCTTGTTGTGGGGGAAGACAGCGGAAAACTGGGACTGGCATCCAAAAGGGGTTGTTCTATTCCTAGGCGGAGACCAATTTTTTCCAGTAGTGATTAGTAAGCGCTTAGGGTATCGCAGTGTGGTCTATGCCGAGTGGGATGCTCGTTGGTACCGCTGGATTGACCACTTTGGCGTGATGAAACCCGATATTATCGCTCAAGTGCCTAAGACCTATGCCCACAAATTCACCCTAGTAGGGGATTTAATGGCAGAGATTAGAGGGTTACAGGTTACTCAGGGGTTGAAGGTTAATCAGAAGTTACAGGTTACTCAGGGGTTACAGGTTGCAGGTTCTCAGGTTGCAGGTTCTCAGGTTACAGGTTCTCAGGTTAATCAGGGGTTACAGGTTACAGGTTCAACCGAAGATAACCTTGGCCAAAAGGCCACGCTACGCGAACAACATTCAACCCAACAACCTTCAACCAAAGATAACCTTGGCCAAAAGGCCACGCTACGCGAACAACCTTCAACCGAAGATAACCTTGGCCAAAAGGCCACGCTACGCGAACAACCTTCAACCAAAGATAACCTTGGCCAAAAGGCCACGCTACGCGAACAACCTTCAACCAAAGAAGATAACCTTCAACCTTCAACTGAAGTGATCGCACTATTACCAGGGTCAAAACCAGCCAAACTAGCTCAGGGAGTGCCTTTGTCTTTAGCGATCGCTGAACACATCCACAGGGCTAGACCCCAAACTCGCTTTGTGATTCCCGTTGCTCCCACCATAGATCTCAAAACATTAGCCAAATTTGCCAATCGAGATCACAATCCCATCATTAACAAGACAGGATGGTCAGAGGCACAACTTATATATAAAGTTGATAACGACTCGGTAATTAATCCAGGGTTACAGGTTAACGGGTTACAGGTTAACGGGTTACAGGTTAACGGGTTACAAGTTAACGGGTTACAGGTTAACGGGTTACAAGTTACAGGTTCAAACTCCGATAACCTTCAACCTAATAACCTTCAACCGTCTAACCTGCAACCTTCAACCCTTCAACCGTCTAACCTGCAACCTTCAACCCTTCAACCTTCAACCCTTCAACCTTCAACCCTTCAACCGTCTAACCTTCAACCTTCAACCCTTCAACCTTCAACCCTTCAACCTTCAACCCTTCAACCAGCTAACCTTCGACTATTCCTCAAAACCCGCAGTGGCTTGTGTGTAGAACTCTGGGAGTCCTTTCCGGCCTATGAGTTGTTATCCCAATGTTGTCTTTGCTTAACCACAGTGGGAGCGAATACCGCTGAGTTAGGGTCTTTGGCGGTACCAATGATTGTGCTGTTGCCGACGCAACAGTTAGATGCCATGCGGGCTTGGGATGGATTACCCGGTCTATTGGTCAAGTTACCAGGAGTAGGGTCTAGCGTCGCGAAAGTGATTAATTGGTTGGTGCTAGGGCAAAAGCGTCTGTTTGCATGGCCGAATATTTGGGCAAAAAGAGAAATTGTGCCAGAATTGGTAGGGAAGCTTGAGCCGGTTGAGGTTGCCCAACTTGCCCTAGACTATCTGGAGCATCCAGAAAAGTTGTCCGAAATGCGATCGCATCTCAAGAGTGTTCGCGGAAAACCAGGAGCTGCCCAAACCTTAGCTCAACTAGTTAAACAAGAACTTGAGAAAGACTGTCTATAATAATTATTATAATCATGAGGTACAAATTTGTGGCGAGTAGGGAGCAGGGAGCAGGTAAGAGGCAATAGGCAATAGGCATGCTAGACCCACCCCTAACCCCTCCCAGGAGGGGAAGGCAATAGGCAAGATGTAAAAAATAATGTGTACCTCATAGCTGTGATAAACGCTATATAAGTTACCTAAATCAATTCTGATAATTTTAGTTCCCTACTCCCTACTCCCTACTCCCTACACCCTACTCCCTACACCCTACTCCCTACTCCCTACTCCCTACACCCTACTCCCCACTTGAGCTTGACTTTGCCAGTTAGATAGGATTAAAATACTATTCCGCAATAGTATTTTAATTATGATTGTCGGTACAACACAAGCTGCATCTCTGCTGGGTATATCCTCTCAGCGACTGCGGATGCTATTAAGCAAAGATCGCATCAAAGGTGCCAAAAAAGTTGGTCGGTTTTGGCAGATTCCATTATATGATGGTGTCCCAGTGGTCACGGAAGGTCGTAGGGGACCAAAAGGTACATGGAATCAGGAGAAACATCTGGAAACTACCTATATCCACGTTAATGAGGAAGCGTTAAAGAACAATCACAAGAACCAGACATCGTTGCCAGTGTTTACTGTTAAACGGGGTGAGCGGACTCATTACTGTCATGAGGTAGAAATAGCAGGAGCCTGCCGACTGGTTTATCGACCCAATCAAGCTGAGTCTATTAGTGATTCGGTGTGGCTCCAAGTTGAGCCTAACGTTCCAGTGACTACTAAAGTGTTTACTGGTAGTGAGGACCTCGACGAGACATTAGAAGAATCTCAAGATAGCCTTGACGCAACAGTTCAGGAAGTTAGCTAAATTAAGAGCTATTTTTCAATAACGCTTGCTAGCAATACCTTTTAGCTTAAGCTTGCATTAAAAACCAAGCGCCAAGATTCAACAAACCTGTAATCAAACCACCAATAATCACTCCTTTTATCAATTCCCATCGTCCTAGCACTCTTAGCACAATTAATACTGGGATAACATAGACTAACTGAGCGATACCAATCATAGACAATATAAACAAATAAAACAGACCATCATAACCCGTAGATTGTTGAACAATAATCCAACAACTAATAGCTATTACTAGGTTTATAAAAATAACGGCTAAACTGCCGATTACAAGAGGATTTTTATGATTAATGCTGCGCATATCACATGATATAGTAGGGAATCGGGAATCGGGAATCGGGAATCGGGAATCGGGAATCGGGAATCGGG
>NZ_CEYLVT010000263.1:0-9444 GCF_982860115.1 Moorena sp. | reverse complement strand
AACAGCCAATAGCGGTAGTGATAGATGACTTGACCCAGAGTCACTTTTCCCCAATATTCGTAGGGACGAACCCGCAGATTCCGTAAGGTTTCGTGACAAGCTTGGTAGTTGGCGGGGATACTCCAGCCCTGATAACGACCAGCTTTGGCCGCTGGGTGCTCAGAAGGTATGGTCATTAATGCGATCGCAACCTCTTCCGCTAAGTCCACTGGGGTATGGGATAGTGTGGAAAAAGGCCATTGTGGATAAAGTTTAGTACTCAGAGCAAAAGGGAAAGTGTCCTGATATTGAGTTTGCTGATTGAGGATCACAAAGTCATCTCGATTAATTTTGCCCTCCTGTGCCATACGTTCGAGGGTATCAGTGCGGACAGTGCCAGCATCGACAATACCATCACGAACAGCGTAGACCACTGCGTCATGGCTACCACCAAAGTGGAGGCCTCGAAAGTCACGGTAGGGGTTAACTCCAGCTTCTAACAGAGTTTCCCATGCCATTTGCCAGCCCCCAAAGGCATTTTCACTAACGGCCATAAAGGTTTTGCCCCGTAAATCCTCTAAATCCTGGATATCATTGCGGTCAGCATGACGCAGGATCACCGCTCCAAATTGGGTGTAAGGCTTGCCTAGGCGTAGATTTTTTAGGGTGGCAATTGGTATTGCCCCATAAATCGATTCCAACCGTACATACATTCCAGGATTGGACAACACAAAGTCCACCTCCTGGTTAGCTACTATTTCTTCGAGGGTGTCAAACCCTAGTGGTACAAGTTGGAAAACATAGCCGGAAATGGTTTCACTGAGATAGTCTAGGGTCGGTTGCCATTTTGTTTTAGTATGCTCAACACCCCGAATTGCCAGCACTCCCACCTTAACAATCTTTACCTCTGAAGTCATTATTTGTCTTGTTCCATCTACAGGTTTCTGAGGAGGAGTAATCCCTGGGGAAGCCGATGCTATTAGTGATAATCCCATGGCTAGAATCAGGCTGGATTTAATTAAGAAGTAAAGACGACTCATATTCTATTTTTTTTTGAATATCTGAGGTACAAAATTTTACTCCCTACTCCCTACTCCCGATTTCCGATTCCCTGCGCTCTACTAATTATTTTCAAGATACTTTTCTATCAATAATCTAATTTTTTTCAATTGAAATTCATTAGCATAATTCGATATAGTCTGAGCAAAGGTGACAAACTTATCATCTAATTGTTTCAGATTTTCTGCGGATTTACTGATCGCGAACATATTCCCTTTTTTGGCGAGGTCATAAAGTTCAGCTAATACATCAGTTGGGGGAGGTACAATAGCCTCTGGTATAACTTTTTTAGCCGATTCAAGTTTGAGTTTTGATACTTCTGGTTCATACTGTTCATATACCCATTCCAGTTGTAGATGCCGCTTTAATTTATCAAGTAATTCTTCAACGTTCACAGGCTTAGAAAGAATATCAGTCCAACCTATATCCTGACTCTGTTGATGTTCTAATTCATAAACACTCGCAGATGTCGCGATTACCATGATCTGTTTCAATTGCTCTGATGAGCGGATACGTCGCATCATTTCAAAGCCATCCATCACTGGCATCACTAAGTCAGTAATAATTAAATCAGGGTGACATTCTGTGGCTTTTTCCAAACCTTCAACCCCATTACTCGCTTCCAAAAATTCAAATCCCAGAGGTTGTAAAAAATTAACAATAACAGAGCGATTCTCCGGTTTGTCGTCTACCACTACTATTTTCCGCACCTTTCCCTGGAAACCAACAATATTATTGGTATAAATTGGAGTTTTGTGATTCATAACTGTGGTAGTAGGTAAATCCAAATCCACAGAAAAAACACTACCCTGGCCAGAAGTACTGTCAACCTTAATATGACTTCCCATTAGATTAACAATTTTATGGCTAATAGCTAATCCCAGACCAGTGCCTTGATCTCGAATAGCACTATCCCCAAATTGTTCAAAGGGTAAAAATATTTTTTCCAATTCTTCTGAGTTAATTCCGATGCCAGTATCTTCGATTTTAAATCGAATTCTAACCATGGGTGATTGGGAGGGTTTGCCCATTAGTGGCATGATTTTGTCTGTGATCGCTTCCTCCTCTTGCTGATCTCTATAAATCCTAGGTAGTGGGGGTTGTACGGCTTTATCGTTACTGATCACCTCTACCTTGAAGGTTACTCCGCCATGGTCAGTAAACTTAATAGCATTGCTCAGGAGGTTAATCAGAACTTGTCGCAGTCGTTTTTCATCAGCCACAATCCCTGCTGGTAGATAGGATGAGGGTTGATAAATAAAAGAGATACCCTTTTGCTGAGCTTTGATACGGCAGATTTCTACAACCGAGATCAACAAAGTAGGAAAATGAATCTCTTTCGGCAACAGTTCCATTTTCCTGGCTTCGATTTTTGACAGCTCTAAGATGTCATTGATCAAGTGGAGCAAGTGAGTGCCACATTGGTAAACTTGATCGATACTATGCTTTTGTTTATGGGTAGCGGTTTGATCCCGTTGGAGGATTTGGGCATAACCTAAAATGCCATTGAGAGGAGTACGCAGTTCATGAGTCATATTGGAGAGGAATTCACTTTTGGCTTGGCTAGCTAATTCCGCAGCTTCTTTAGCTTTTGCCAGTTCAATGGCTTGTTGTTTTAACTGCTGATTTTGGAGTTGCAGCTTTTCAGTTAACTCCTGAATCCGTAAATGATTGATGATCCGAGTTAAGAGTTCCTCATGTTGGAGTGGCTTAGTGACATAATCGACTCCCCCAACTTCAAATCCTTTCACCTGATCTTCGGTACTGGATAACGCCGTCATAAAAATTACAGGAATATCTTTAGTAGCCTGATCTGCCTTCAAGCGACAGCAGGTTTCAAAGCCATCTATACCTGGCATCAAAATATCCAGTAAAATAATTTGAGGATGGGCATACTTAGCGCGTTTCAACCCACTTTCACCATCTTGGGATACTAAAATTGTAAATCCACAATCTTCCAAATAATCAAAGGCAACCCTCAAATTAGTGGGATTATCGTCAATGATTAATATGGTATACTTTTTTAAGTTAAACTCATTCGTTTTAACAATTACACTCATGGAGTTTATTCCAGATGCATATAGTCTTTAAGCAAGGTAACAATTGCTTGTTATTGAAACTCTTCGGCTAAGTTTTTGAGTTTGTTGGCAAAGGGTAATGTAGTTTTCATGAATTTCTTCCAAGTATAGGAAGTCTAATTTGTCATACTGCCCAGCATAGGCAATTTATAGAGCACTTCCATTTCCTGAGGGGGGGGGTACAACAAACCGTTGATCACAACTGGATTTTGACCCCTGTGATCAAGCTAGAGGCTGTTGAGATATTGGCTGATATACCCACTCTAACTGCAAATATTGCCCTAAGAAAACCAGTTACTGTTCCGGAAGAGGGGGAACAGACCGTCAGTGGGGCAACAGAGGGAGTATTGACTAATACTTATCATCACTTCCAATCAGCAAAAATTTGCTTGATTTGTGCGATCGCTTGATTGCTAGCTTGCACCACAGACAAACCATCTACAACTATTGTTCTAATCGCTTTACCCCAAACATTCTGGGATTGTACTTCAGCGTAAATTGGGGTGAAGACTTGATAGGGTAAACGGGTCGTTTGTTGTAACTGCTTTAGAGCCACTGAAATATGGGGATCTGTTCCATCATTCCAGAATCGGTCTGCTAAAAGTTTAGGCACAACAGGAACAAATCGTCCTTGAGAACCATGGATGTATGTTTCCAGATTTTGTGGTTGTACCAAATAGGACAAGAAATCCTTAGCAACCTGCTTTTTATCCGATCTTTCCAACAGAATCACCTGCCCAATTGAAGCGATGGGTTTCATAGGCTCGACCTTTGGCTTGTTTGGCCATGGAATAGTAGCAAGTTGTTTGGTGTAAATTGCCTGATCTTGCCGTTGGGAACCGGGAATCGATAGGGATGGGTTAGCTGTCATTAAAGTAGTGCGGCTAAGAAAGGCAATATTATTATCAGTGTTTCCCCAATCCACTGCTTCCGGTGGTACCGTACCATTCTTATAGAAGTTGGTATATTTCCCTAAGGCAGCGGTAATCCCCTGACGGACTTGGGGATTATCTAAAAGTAACCGACCATTGGGGTTGATCAGTTTGACATTGTAAGCTTCTAGGAAGTTTTCAAAAATGTCGAAGGTATCAGAAGCCTGGGACATGGGTAAACCAATACCATAAATAGTCTGTTGACCCTGGCGACGTAGTTGCTGTTGAGCGAAGTGCCAAAACTGCCAAAACCCTTGCCAATCCTTAGGAATCGCGTCTGGTGTCTTACCAATAGCTGCCAGTAAGTCTTGCCAACAGTGAATGTAGACGGAATACTGCATGATCGGCACAGCATAGTAGCTGCGCTTCTTCGCCACATTGTTCAGGTAACTAACATTCTGTAGAACACTGCCAGTGTATAGCTTTTCGATCGGTTCTACTACCTCAGAAACATCTGCCAATTGGTTGTTCCATGCTAGACGGGGGATGATCTGGGTATCCGCTTCAATACTATAAAAGATGTCCGGAGGGTTGCCTGCTGCGATCGCATTATTGAGTTCCTTTAACGTATCTTTTTCAGATAAAAGGCTAAGCTCAACCTTAATTCCACTCTTTTGTGTCCACCTGGCGATGATTTCTTTGAGTGCATCAGTTTCCTCTGGATAATAACCCTGACTCCACCAGATGCGCAGCGAATTACTCCGGTTTATCGTAAATCCTTTGGTAGACTCGACTTGATTGTCACTACAGTCAGCTAACCCCAGACCAAATAAGAACAAGGATAGTCGAGTGAATTGGCGTCGCTGCATGATTCTTGAACCTCGAAACCGTTGTGCAGACGTCACAACTCTACTCCTTGCGATGAACCAATCGTGGTCATTTTGCCAAAGATTATAAGCCCCCACCAGCGCTATCCTTAAGGTGGACAAAAGTAGTTTTTTTCACGGACGTATGACTCTGGTTGACAGCTGACTGCTTACGACACCTCTTGATCAAGCCACTCTAATTGTAAATACTTCTCCAATAATGCCAATAATTTCTGCTTGTCAACTGGTTTCGACAGAAAAGCATCACAGCCAAGTCTATGAGTCTCCTTCTGGACAACATCCCAGTTGTTAGCAGAGAAGGCAATAATTGGTACATCCTTCATTGCCGGTATCTGTTGTAATTCCGGAATCATCGTGAAACCAGTTTTAACAGGCATAAATAAATCCGTTAAGATCAGATCCGGTCGAATTGCCCTGGCGAGGTCCAATGCTTGCTGAGCATTCTGGGCTAATACCACTTCAAAACCCAAAGGTTTCAGCATATTGAGCAATACCAAGCGATTTTCTGTTATGTCATCCACCACTAACAGTTTGCGTCGTTTTCCTTTATAACTCAACCCTTTAACAGCAATATCTGGTTCACCATTGGCAACAATATCTATCACAGGTAAGGTAACATCAAACCAAAATGTTGAACCTTGGCCCAATTGACTTTTAACCTTTAGTTTACTTCCCATCAATTTAACGATTTGTTGACTAATAGCTAAGCCCAAACCCGCTCCAGCTATGCGACGGTGGGGATCTCCTACTTGTTCAAAGGGTTGGAATATTTTCTCTAACTGTTGAGGACTGATTCCTATCCCAGTATCGATGACCTCAAAGCGAATCGTCCGAAAATGGATGTTATAATCTCCCCCTTGAATGCTTTTAGTGGAAGACTGGGAGATTCCTAAGATAGAGTTTTGTTTCTCAATGACTCCAACATTAAATGTTACATTACCTTGGTCAGTAAATTTAACTGCATTACCTAATAGATTGAGTAAAACCTGTCGTAACCGTTTCTGATCTACCTTAACCCCTGTGGGTAGGTTACCTTGAGTTTTATAGTTAAACAATATATTTTTTTCATTAGCTCCCATGCGGATAATACCAACTACCCCTTCCAAGAAGCTTGGAAAATGAACGTCACTGGGGTAGAGTTCCATCTTACGGGCTTCGATTTTAGAGAAGTCTAAGAGATCGTTAATTAGGGTCAATAGATAGGTTCCACTTTGCTCTATAATTTTTAAACCTTGTATTTGCTGCTGTCTTAAATTGCGATCGCTCCTTGGGGTGCTGCCCTTCACGTCATCGTTTTGGGTAGCAACTTTAGCTGTATCGCGCTGGAGAATTCTGGCATAGCCTAAGATGCTATTGAGGGGAGTGCGCAATTCATGGCTGATGTTAGCTAAAAATTGGCTTTTAGCTTGGTTAGCAACTTCCGCAGCTTCTTTAGCTTTCCCTAATTCCACAGTACGTTCTTGCACTCGGATTTCTAAACCCTGATTCGTTTTTTCTAGAGCCGTAAAAGAATCCTGCAATTGCTGTGCCATCTGGTTAAATGACTGAGCCAACACTCCAGTTTCATCGTCACTCAACACAGGAGCTTTATGGTTTAGATTGCCACTAGCTACCTGAATAGCTGCCTCTGTGATTGCCCGAATCGGTTTGGTAATCTGGCTTGATAGTAGATAAACCCCTACTAGGAGCAGTCCAGTAGAACTCAATCCAATCAGCACAATGTTCCCAGCTAGCCGACGAGCAGGAGCAAAAGCTTCTTCCTGAGAGATCTCAGCTAGTAACGCCAGGTTCTGTTTCTCCAACCAGTGATACACACCGATAACAGGTATCCCATCGTAATTTCGATAAAGTCCAGCACTATTTTTTCCTTGGGTAGCGTTATCAATACCCAAACTACTAACTCCGTCAGAGTATTTTTGATTCTCAAACTGACCTGAGGCGATGAATATATTTTTTCGTTCCAATCGACCGACTAGATAGGTTTCGCCACTCTTACCTAAGCCAGTACGGTCTCGAATTAGGTTATCAACTTCTTGAAGATCGAGAGTAATGGAAATCACTCCTATACGGTTACCGGATTGGTTAAGGACGGGTGTGGCAAAAGTGATGGCTGTTTTGCCTGTTCTTGAAGAGCTATAAAACGTTGGCTTAATGTCCGTTTGATCTCGGGTGAAGTAAGTGGTAGTCGCACCAAGGGGTTGATAGTTGCCCTCCAAAGTTTTGTTAGTTGAGAAAATGATAATCCCACCAGTTGTGAGCAGGGAAATTTCTCGTAGATTAGGCTTAATTGCAGCTAAATCAGTCAGGTATTCTGAAATCCTATTATAGGCGATTTGGTAATCTCTTGACCTGGTTTGAGACCTTTTGCTGCTCAGCAAGACCTCGGCTTGTCTTCGTATTTCTGGCAACTGAGCCGATAACAGGACATCTTGGCGCTGATTGTTAAACCATTGATTGAGTTCAGCAGATTTAATAGACACAGCAACACTGAGTCGATCAAAGACAGATTGTTTGAGAGCTTTCCTAGCTAAAATATAAGCAGTAATTGCTACAAGGCTTACTGTAACAACTGATAAAAGTGAAAAGTAAGTGACCAGCTTTGATAGTAACGTTTTTTGAGTTAATTTGATCATAACAATGAGAATAAGCGCGATAATTTAGATTTTCGCATAAATAAAATTAATTATTTGTATTTATTAAACTATTAACAGTCAGCTATAGCAATTCTCAGCGACGTTTGAGCGACATTGCTTATCCTTTTAAGGCAAAAGGCAGCATGCATGCTATAAAGAGGGTTTTAAGCGATGCAGCGCCACGCTGCATCGCTTTATCATAACACCAAAAAACCCTCGGATATCTTGACTACTGTGACCTGTGACCTGTGACCTGTTCCCTTTTTTGATAAATCCTATGTTCAAAATTCAACTAAAAATGCTATAACAAGCATTGTGATAACGAAGAAGCTAACTAATTTTCTACCAATTAGAAAAAATTTTATTGATTTTATCAATAGCTCGATTAGTGGCTTGCTTAATTGAAAAATTATCTACCACAATTTTTCTAATCACTTCCCCCCAAACATTTTGAGCAGCAACTTCACTATAAGCTGGGTTTAACACTTGATAAGCTGGTCTGGTGTATTTTAACTGCTGTAGCGCCACAGAAATATGAGGATCATTGGGATTTTTCCAAAAGGGTTTTTCAAACAGTTTCGGCATCACGGGTAAGTATCGACCCTGAGACCCTTCTGTGTAGGCTTGTAAGTTTTGTGGTTGTGCTAAATATGAGAGAAAATTCTTGGCATACTCCTGTTTTGTGGATGATTTAAAGAGAATTACCTGTTTGATCTCTACGATGAATCTCATCAGTTCACCACTAGGTTTGTTTGGCCACTTAACTGTAGAAAGTTGCTTGGTGTAAATTTCGGGATCTTGTCGTTGGGAACCTGGAACTGAGAGAGTATGATTGACCGTCATCAGGCTAGTGCGGCTAAGTAACGTTACATTGTTCCCTGTATTATCCCAATCTACGGCATCCGGTGGCACATTCTTATTGATATAAAAACTGGTATATTTCCTGAGAGCCGCCTCAATGCCTTCCTTAACTTGGGAGTCGTCTAAGTTTAATTTGCCATTTTTATCAATTAGTTTGACATTATAGGCTTCTAGAAATTGCTCAAAATTGTTGTAGGTATCTAAGCTCATGGACATAGGCATGCCGATACTATACATATTGGGATAACTGCTCTGACGCAACTGTCCCTGAACCTGCTCCCAAAACCGCCAAAATCCCTGCCAATCTCTGGGAATTGCCCCCTTTGCCTGACCAATCTCCGTCAGGATGTCTTGCCAGTAGTGAATATGAATGGCTGATTGCATAATTGGTACAGCATAGTAGCTACGTTTTTTAGCAACTTTGTTTTGATAATTGACTCCAGCCAGAACCCCTTCACTGTACCAATTTTTCAGAGGCTGTATCACATCAGACACATCTACCAGTTGGTTATTCCATGCCAGACGGGGAATAATGGTCAAGTCTGCTACCCCTGCATAGAAAATGTCAGGAGGATTACCTGATGCGATCGCACTCTCGATTTCTTTGAGAATATCCTTCTGAGGTATGATGACTAATTGAACTTTAATCCCATTGTTTTTTTCCCACTTGTCGATAATTTTCCGGAGTGCATCCGTTTCTTCTGGATAAAAACCCTGTTGCCACCAGATGCTAAGTGTTTTAGCTGTGTCAAAGGTTGATGATTGTCTTGATGATTGTCTTGATGATTGGGAATTGTGAGTACAGTTAGCCAATCCCAAACTGAGGAAAAACCAAGGGAGTTGATTGAATTCCCGTCGTCGCATAAGTCTTTAACCGTTACACTTATCAAGTCCTTTAGTATGATATTATCCAGTACTGTGTGAATAAACCTCTTGCAAAAGTATTTTTTTGATAGTGTTTGCGTCAATTATTGGGTGAATCTCACTCTTCCATAATTTCAAAAGCGATATGCACCCATTGCTACTCCCTACTCCCTACTCCCTACTCCCTACTCCCTACTCCCTACTCCCTACT
>NZ_CEYLVT010000262.1:0-9545 GCF_982860115.1 Moorena sp. | reverse complement strand
CTCCCTGCTCCCTGCTCCCTGCTCCCTATTCCCTATTCCCTGTTCCCTATTCCCTATTCCCTGCTCCCTAAAACCAATAATTTTTCCCAGACCCAATTTCAAACTACTATAATAACCATGATGAAAAATATTCAACGTCCCAATTACTTTACTTCCCAGTTTCTAGTAGAAGAAGATTTTAAGGATGAGCAAGCCTACCATCGTGACATGCGCCTGCGTCACAATCGTTTACTCCATGAATGGGGTGTGGTGGAAGGATTAGAAGTAACCAGAGCCGGGGATAAAAAAATTGCCGTTAGTAAGGGTATGGCCATTGATAAAGATGGTCAAGAAATTATTGTTTTACCCAATTGTACAGTACCGGACACAATTAACACGATTAACTTAGATGGATTACCACTCAAGACAACTATTGAAATTACCGTCATGTATCGGGAAATTAAGGACAAGGGTTACCGAGTAGGTAGCGAGATCAAATACACTCGCACCACTGAACGTCCCAAGTTTGTCATTTACGGGAGTAACACAAGTCAAGACAATCTCCAAGACGGTAATGTAGATTTAAAAAATGCTGATAGTGACCCTAGGGATGATAAAGAGATTCTGTTGGCACGGGTGACCCTAGACAACGACGGTAAGATTAGTGCAGTGGATAATTCTGTACGCAAGCTTGCTGGTGCTAAGTTATCTACTGCAGATGCTTTTCGAGTCAGATACGACTACAATTTCTTTGGGGCTAATCAAGATGCTTTAGTGATTGAACAAAGAGATCTTAATCACCCTAATCCTGATGGAGGGATTGCTTTTGTTAATACGGGTGACGATGGAGTTGTAGAAACTGCCCTTGTTATTAAAGGAAACAGCAATGTAGGTATTGGGACAAATAATCCTAGTGAAAAATTAGAGGTGGCTGGAACTGTTAAGGCCACCAACTTAAACCTGACAGGAGACTCAACCATCGATGGTTCCCTAACCGTTGCTGGAAACCTGGAAGTACAGGGGGATGTGATTGCCCGTGATACCGAGCATATGCCTGGGAATGTGTCCTTGGGGAATGGTGATAATGATCAAGTGATAATTGCAGGGGTAATTCGCTCAGAGCATTCATCTGGGGCGCTGAGGGTGGATGATGCGTTACATACCACTGGTGCTCTGACAGTGGATGGCAATGTAGGCATTGGCACAACCTCTATTCATAATCCTCAGGGTTGGCACAAAGTTTTAGACATCTTAGGTTCACAGCATGCTCGGTTAAATGTCAGGTCTGGTGGTGGGGTAGTAACCAGTGTTTTTAGTCATGATGATTGGAATGGAGCCAGAGGCGTAATTGGAACGGAATCGAACCACCCATTAACCTTTGCTACTAACTATCAACACCGTATGACGATTGACCCCAATGGCAATGTGGGTATTGGGACAAATAATCCACAATCCCTTTTGCAAGTTGGAGATGGATTAGGAGGTGGTAATCGCCCCTGGATGACAACAGGACTACAAGTTGCTTGGGATACTGACCATCTATTTCTAGGATTGAAAGATCAAGGGGCAGATCGCAAAGATTCTGTACTGGCATGGGGAGATAATACCAATGATGCATTCAGATTCATTTTTGCGGCGACCGGTGGTGCTGCAGATGGTCAAGAAATAATGAGGTTACAGCCAAACGGCAATGTCGGTATTGGCACAAATAATCCTAGTGAAAAATTAGAGGTGGCTGGAACTGTTAAGGCCACTAAATTTGAGGGGGCAGGAGACTCAACCATCGATGGTTCCCTGACAGTGAATGGTTTGCTGGAAGTAAAAGGGAATGTGTCCTTGGGGGATGCGGATAATGATGAAGTGAAAGTTACAGGGGTAATTCGCTCAGGGCATTCATCTGGGGCGCTGAGGGTGGATGATGCTTTGCATACCACTGGTGCTCTGACAGTGGATGGGAATCTCAGTGTTAGGGATGCGATCGCTACTGCTCAATTAAGTGTGACCGATCGGGTAACAGGTTCCCTTACCATAGAAAATAACTTAACGGTGGGTGGTGTGCTGGCTAGCACTTTAGAAGTATCTGGGGCTTTAAAATTAGCGACTACAGGAACTCAGATTTTTCATAGTACTAATGAATCCGGTACACCTAGTGGAGATGGTTTTCGACTCAGGTACGACAACAATTTCTTTGGGACTAATCAAGATGCTTTAGTGATTGAAAAAACCGATGGGAATGACCCTAACCCTGATGGAGGAATTGCTTTTGTTAATACGGGTAACGATGGAGTTGAAGAAACTGCCCTTGTTATTAAAGGAAATGGTAATGTAGGCATTGGGACAACGAATCCTAGTGAAAAATTAGAGGTGGCTGGAACTGTTAAGGCCACTAGGTTTGAGGGGGATGATTCTGCTTTTGGTTCCCTGACAGTGGATGGCAATGTAGGCATTGGCACAACCTCTATTCATAATCCTCAGGGTTGGCACAAAGTTTTAGACATCTTAGGTTCACAGCATGCTCGGTTAAATGTCAGGTCTGGTGGTGGGGTAGTAACCAGTGTTTTTAGTCATGATGATTGGAATGGAGCCAGAGGCGTAATTGGAACGGAATCGAACCACCCATTAACCTTTGCTACTAACTATCAACACCGTATGACGATTGACCCCAATGGCAATGTGGGTATTGGGACAAATAATCCACAATCCCTTTTGCAAGTTGGAGATGGATTAGGAGGTGGTAATCGCCCCTGGATGACAACAGGACTACAAGTTGCTTGGGATACTGACCATCTATTTCTAGGATTGAAAGATCAAGGGGCAGATCGCAAAGATTCTGTACTGGCATGGGGAGATAATACCAATGATGCATTCAGATTCATTTTTGCGGCGACCGGTGGTGCTGCAGATGGTCAAGAAATAATGAGGTTACAGCCAAACGGCAATGTCGGTATTGGCACAAATAATCCTAGTGAAAAATTAGAGGTGGCTGGAACTGTTAAGGCCACTAAATTTGAGGGGGCAGGAGACTCAACCATCGATGGTTCCCTGACAGTGAATGGTTTGCTGGAAGTAAAAGGGAATGTGTCCTTGGGGGATGCGGATAATGATCAAGTGACAATTGCAGGGGTAATTCGCTCAGGGGATTCATCTGGGGCACTGAGGGTGGATGATGCTTTACATACCACTGGTGCTCTGACAGTGGATGGTAATGTCGGTATTGGGACATCAAATCCTAGCGCCAAACTCCATATTTACTCACCTGGCAGTAATGATGCACTCAAAATTAGTAATCCACAGGTCAATAAAAACGCCAGGATGGGGGTGGATCAATTAGGTGTGTTCATCGAGCCGAGCGAGGATGATAGCAGTATTCGACTTAATGCCAATCCTAGCTCTTTGGGTATTGTGATTCGTGGAACCAACGGCAATGTGGGTATTGGTACATCAAATCCTAGTGAAAAATTAGAGGTGGCTGGAACTGTCAAGGCCACTAACTTTGAAGGGGATGGTTCGGCTTTAACTGGTATTAGTGCTGGAAAGTGGTCTGATGGTAGTAGTAACAAGATTTACTATAACGCTGGGAATGTCGGCATTGGGACAAATAATCCAGAAACAAAGTTAGATGTTAGAGGACATCTCACCCTAGAAGCAGGTGTAAGTCCTATCTTATATACGGGGACAGGAGAATCCCAGTTAAATAGATATCTTCAGCTGATAAATTCTCCCGATAATAGCAGTGCATCAGGATTAAAAGCAGGAGGAATTTTAGTTTCTGACACTTATGCTTATGCCAATCCAGGAAAGAATGATTTGATAGTCAAAGGCAACGTTGGCATTGGCACAAATAATCCTAGTGAAAAATTAGAGGTGGATGGAACTGTCAAGGCCACTAAGTTTGAAGGGGATGGTTCTGGTTTAACTGGTATTAGCGCTGGTGGCACAAAGTGGTCTGATGGTAGTAGTAACAGGATTTACTATAATGCTGGCAATGTCGGCATTGGGACAACAAATCCACAATCCCTTTTGCAAGTTGGAGATGGATTAGGAGGTGGTAATCGCCCCTGGATGACAACAGGACTACAAGTTGCTTGGAATAGTGACAATGTATTTCTAGGATTGAAAGATGAAGGGGCAGATCGCAAAGATTCTGTACTGGCATGGGGAGATAATACCAATGATGTATTCAGATTCATTTTTGCGGCGACCGGTGGTGCTGCAGATGAACAAGAAATAATGAGGTTACAGCCAAACGGCAATGTAGGCATTGGCACAAATAATCCTAGTGAAAAATTAGAGGTGGCTGGAACTGTCAAGGCCACTAAGTTTGAAGGGGATGGTTCTGTAGGTAATGCGGAATTAGCTAATAACTCCGTGACCAATGCCAAAATTGCCAATGATGCGGTCAACGCTGCCAAGATTCAAAACGGTTCTGTCGGTAATGCGAAATTAGCCGATAACTCCGTGACCAATCAAAAAATTGCTGATAACAGTATTAGTATGGATAAATTGGATGATGAGACTAGGAATGCAGTGAATCAAGCTTCTCAGGTCGAACGTCTAGAAGGGCTAATTTTGGGTCTAGAATTTAGAATTTCAGGGTTAGAAAGGGGAAATTTGTAGAAATGCGAGTAGATTTTCCTATCGCTGTTCCTGACTCAGATTTTCCTGATCAAGAAAATTCAAGCTAATACTTTAAAGCTTAAAGACGTTATGATCAAGCAAGGATATTAGCAGTAATACCCAAGAAAAAGGTGAACCATATGGGATATCAACGGGCAAGCCAAACCAAAAACAACCAAACAACCCCAAAGGGAAAAACCGTTCAAGCCAAGCCAACCCCCTTGGCTACCCATAGTCCGGTTCACCCGATGCTGCAACTCCAACGAAAACTGGGTAACCAAGCCGTCAATCGTCTGATCCAGACAAAAATGCAAGTGGGGGAACCAGATGATGTGTACGAGAAGGAGGCAGACAGTGTTGCAGCCCAAGTAATGCGGATGTCAGCACCACCAGTGCAAAATTCCATGGAGGAAGAGGAGGTTCAAACTAAGCCGATAGCGCTACAGTTACAATCCGAGGAAGAGGAGATTCAAACTAAGCCGATAGCGCTACAGTTACAATCCGAGGAAGAGGAAATACAAACTAAGCCGATAGCGCTACAGTTACAATCCGAGGAAGAGGAAATACAAACTAAACCGATAGGGCTACAGTTACAATCCGAGGAGGAGGAAATACAAACTAAGCCCATAGCCCTACAGTTACAATCCGAGGAAGAGGAAATACAAACTAAGCCCATAGCCCTACAGTTACAATCGGACGAAGAAGAAATACAAACTAAGCCGATAGGGCTACAGTTACAATCCCAGGAAGAGGAAATTCAAACTAAGCCGATAGCGCTACAGTTACAATCCCAGGAAGAAGAAATTCAAACTAAAGCAAATCCTGGTCAAACCCCACAAGTATCCCCTAATTTAGAAACCAAAATCCAATCCCGACGGGGTACCGGTCAACCTCTGCCAGCATCTACCCGTGCTTTCATGGAACCCAGATTTGGGGCTAACTTTAGTGGGGTGAGGGTGCATACTGACTCTAGTGCCGTACAGATGAATAAGGAGTTGGGAGCCCAAGCCTTTACCCATGGTAGGGATATTTTCTATGGTGCGGGGAAGTCTCCTGGTAAGAATAGTTTGACGGCCCATGAGTTGACCCATACGATCCAGCAGACCGGGGGAATTAAGAGGAAGCGAAACAAGCTACAACTCAAGGCAAATGAGAGGTCAAATGAACCGGCGAAACCCTCTCAAACTCTTCCCCAGAGAGAAACAGACAACCTTGAGAAGATTAAACCAGAGAATCAACTTCAAAATAAAGAGCAAAAACAGCCACCGATAGAACCAAAGCAGCAGTTAAAGCCCAATAAAATTAACATACCTAGCCGTAACAAAAGGTCAAATCAATCAGTAACTCTAAAAAAGCCAGAAAAAGCCAAGACTCCAGCCCGAGAGGAAGACATTGCAGGAGAGCAAAATCAGAAAACCCAAGAGCTTGAAAAACCCCAACTCGAAACCCCAGATGTTTCCCAAACCGATCCCTCAGCAGCATTGGCAGCAATCATTAACTTACCTCCAGTCAAATTGCAATCTGCTTTAGGGGGCGTATCTGCTGCAGTTAGCACCACTGTTGGTAAACACAGAGAAGCACTAGCTACCAACCCACCCACTTGGGAAACACCCATGGGAGCAAAATTACCCGCGTCCGAGGTGTCAAAAGTTGCTCCAGATGATAACCCCAAGGCTGTAGAGAAAAAGCCCGAAGGGGAAAACCAGCCAGTTACTGAACCTCAGCCCCTTCCTGCTGAAACAATCTCACCTCAAGTACAAACCCCTTCACCTGCGGTGCAAGGGAATGAACAAGGGGAACTTTCTGAATCTGACGTGGAGAAGATGCAGGCTTCTATTAGTCAAATGCCTGTTCAAGATCCCGGTGCCAGGGAAATTCCTGCCGGTACCCCTCCCCAATTAGAATTGATGGGTAATGCAGATCCTCAAAGGGCTGAGGAACAGAAAGCTGCACTAGAAAAAAGCATTGCCGAAACCCAAGCCCAAGGGCAGCAAGCACTGGCACAGCCCATGGGTGAAAACGCCATTGAGCATACCCTACCACAGCAAACCCTCAAGGCTCAAATTGCTACTGGTGCGGGAGCTAATCCAGGTGGTGCTGCGAAAGGAATTACTGCTGAAGGTGGCAATGAGGAAATGCTTGAGGCTATTTCAGTTTTGGCGCAGCAAGAGAAAGGTGGGGAAATTCAAGCAGCAGCAGCGAAAGCACAAGGGGATTTAGCTGCTCGTAAGCAAGAACATACTGCTAAGGTTGCCGAGGAAAAAGCCAAATCCCATCAGGATATGGAACAGCTTAAGCTGAATAATGCTCAGCTTCAAGCCCAAGAAAAAAGTAAAGCCCAGGCTGAAGTGCAGCAACTGCGGGGAGAATGGAGTAAGGAACAGGAATCAAAGATTCAGGAATCTGACACCCAAGCCAACAACTTGGTAGATGAGGGAATCAAGGAAATCGACACCAACAAACTAGAAGGTGAGACCCAAGCCCAAAAAGAAATTGAAAAAGGTGAGCAAAACGCCGAAAAAGAACGCAAAAAAGGAGAAGAGCAAGCTGCTGCTGAGCGCAAAAAAGGTGAGGAAGAATCCAGTGGTGTCTTTGGCTGGTTAGCGAGTAAAGCTAAGGCATTCTTTAACCGCATCAAGAACGCAATTAAAAAAGCTTTTGAGGCTGCCCGTGCTGCCATGCGCAGAGCAATTGAAACAGCGAAGAAGCTAGCAGCTAAGGCAATTGAGAAAGTTCGTCAGGCGATTGTAGCAACGATTCGGCGTGTGGGCAATGCCCTGATTGCCATTGGGGACAAACTTTTGTCACAGTGGCCAAGTTTGCAACAGAAATGGCGAAATTCTATTCAAAAACGAGTCCAGCAGGCAGAATCGGCAGTTAATAAGCTGGCGCAAGACTTGAATGATGGTATTCAGAAAGGACTAGATTTGCTTGGTAAAGGGCTGGATGCTGCCCTTGGTATCTTGGAGCAGGGAATGCTAGGGGTAGTCAGCCTTTACGAGGGCGTTGTCCTGGGGGCAATTAAGTTTGGCGAAGGTGTGGCCAAGGCATTGGGAGCATTTGCTGTCCTAGCAAAAGATATTGCTGCTAATCCTGGTGAATGGATTAGTAACCTGGGTGCTGCTATCTCCGATGGTATCAAAAATCATCTTTGGGCTGCCTTTCAGGAACAGGTTCAAGTTTGGTTTAATCAAAAGTTAGAGGCGGTTCTAGGTCTAGGTACTGCGGTGTGGAAGGTTTTGACTGAGGGCGGTATCTCCATAGCAGAAATTGGCAAGATGGCTTGGACTGCGGTTAAGGAGTCACTACCCATTATTATTATGGGTGTGTTGCTCGAACGCCTGGTTTCCATGATTGTACCCGCAGCAGGGGCAGTATTAGTAGTTATCCAGGGGTTACAAGCTGCTTGGGGTACCGTTAGTCAAATTATTCAAGCCTTTGGACGGTTTATGACTTTCTTGAAGGCAGTGAAAACTGGGAATGCAGGGCCACAATTTGGGGCTTTGTTAGCTTCGGCGGCGATTGTTTTGCTGGAGTTTATTACTAACTTCATCATTGTCAAGATTGCGAAGGCAGCCCAGAAGGTGGCGAGTAAGCTGAAGGGTTTGGCGAAGAGTATGAGGAAGGGGGGTAAGGGGAAGAAAGGTAGGAATAGGAAGGATAATAAGGAAAAGAAAGACAAGGACAAAAATAATGCAAATCAGGAGAAGCTTGATCGAGCTGTAAGAGAACTTCAGCCTAAGATTACTAGAATGTTGAAGAAGGGTGTCCCTACCATTCAACTACGAGCAAAGTTGGCGATATGGCGGGTTAAATATCGCTTGAAAAAGCTCTCTCTAGAGAAAGAAGGCTCTAACCATTTTAAAATCGTTGCGCAGGTAAATCCTAAAGCCAATGTTCTGAAAACTTTTACTCCTACACAGCGCGAAATTATTAGGATAGTGCATAAGGTTGGAGAGGAAATGCTAAATAGTCCTGAAGCTCAAAAGTCTGCCCAAGCTTTAGCACTGCAAAGGGAGCAAGATATTGGAAACGACAAAGCTGAGCCTTTAGTTACCGAATCTGGAGCCGGAAATTTGGGTGCAATCATAGATTTAAGAAAATATGTGCCAAACCGTAAGCAGCATAAATCAGAATACTTCCAAGTAGGCAATCATATAACTAGTGAATTGCATACCCGCAAGTCAATTGGTCTTGGAACAAACTTCGTCAGGCTCTCACACCCAGGTTCTACATATGCTGCTATCAGGAATAATTTGGATGCAATACACAACGATTTAGCTCAAGATCCACATTGGAAAAATAAAAATAAACAAAAGAGAGAAGGATTAATTGCTATTTCTATCTGGAATATGGCTAGAGGTAAAAAGGTTCCAACATCCCTTGCAAAGTATACAAAGCATTTTGCTCAATTAAACCGACTTATCTTTCATGTTGAAGGCTCACGAGGTGATGGAGCAACAGTATTTTCTCCAATGCTTGTGGAAATGATTGGTAAAGGAGAAATGAGCTTTGAAAAAGCATTTAATGCACAAGGGAGTAACGACGACAAGAATTATGGGGCTGGTGGTTTATTCCCACCATCTCAAAAAGGAGCCGTCAAAGCAATGGAGAGAGTAGCTCAAGATTCACAAAGTACGGAAAGGGAGATAGAAGAAAACAACATTAAGAGAAATCCTCCTAAGAAAGCTAAAGAGCAAGCAAGAAGACAAATCGAGTTTATCGAGCGTTGGATTTCTATGAAAATGAAAGAGCAGAATTTAAACTTTGAAGATAAAGCTACTTTTGAAAAATTTGTTAAAGAAGAATTTGAACAAGAATTACGCAAGAGTATGAATAGATTTTTCGATATTTCAATCTAAATTAATATATGGAAAAGTATAGTGAATGGACTGTAAATACTCAATAACTGCTGTGGATTCAAACAAATGGGTATTGAGCTGGCCCCC